>JABMMY010000255.1 GCA_013205415.1 Deltaproteobacteria bacterium | reverse complement strand
GTGTCGCACCCAGACCTTTTTTTCTTAGGTAGATAGGGACGAAGTCTAGCAAAGGTAAAATAACCCACTCTTAAAACCGGCTTTATCCATGACCGATCTAGTGCCCAGGCCAGTTTTTGATAGGAGGGAATTCTTCGCCAGATTTGCATAAAGGCATCCACACCAGTTTTCACAGTACCGTCTTCACACCTCACATGCATTTTAAGCTGAACCTCTTTATTATTGAGTCCAAATTCAGAGGCTTTAAAATCGGGCATGCTGATATCAATATACTCAATGGCCTTGGAACTCTTTTTTTTCCGATAGTGATCTATCTCTGTCGAACATAAATAACAGGCACCATCATAAAACACCTGAAATGATTGCTTTTCTGTTTTCATAACTCGCCTCCTTTTTTTTAAATAAAATAGCCGCTAGCCCTTTAATTTTTCTAAAACACTATTCACCTTATCTTCCATAGTCTGAGATCGATCGGTTCTAGTTCCCAATTTAATAGTGGTTGAAATTCTTGGAACTCCCTGGGAATGGAGAACGCTATGGCATTTTTTTATTGCCGCAAATACCTTATCCCAATCCCCTTCAATATTAGTTCCATAGGCATGTAGTGCCGTTTTCAATCCCGCCGCCTTTAGAATTTTTTGACATTCGGCTATCTCCTTAGAAACAGAAACCCCCACTCCCAATGGCACAATACAAAGATCTACAATCGTATTCATCTGGCTAACTCCCTCTTTAATAAAAGCTCTACACTACCTCTGGCACTAGCAGAGGCGGTTGCATTTAAAAATGTGAGCCGAGTGCGCCGAGCCAAAATATCGTCAGCCGTTCTGGCCCCCTCCACTCGAATGGCATAAATAACCTCAGCGACTAGATAGGGAAAATTCGGTGCTAATTTTCCTGGAAATTCCTTGGTTAATTTAGCCACCTGAAGGGCGCGATCTCCATAGGAGTTCATTAGGTGTTCACTCACCCCATTTTCCATGCCATATTTTTCGGTGAGTTCCGCTGCAATTGAGGGTTTAAATTTTTCACCACCGGCAATTGGAATTTGCTCGGTGCGTGAATCGTTCAAAGGTTTTAATTCACCCACCCGAATGGCCTGATTCACCACATCTGCTGCCATTTTTCGATAGGTGGTCCACTTACCTCCAGTGACGGTCAGTAATCCTGACTCACTCACATTTACAATATGATCCCTAGAAAGACGGGCGGTATCATGAACCCTCAATTGAGAAACTAAGGGTCGTAGCCCCACCCAACTAGAAAGAATATCCCTCTCCGTCACCTCTAAAGAAAAATAGTATTTTAACTGACGCAGGATATAGGAAATATCGGAGGGTTCCACCTTGGGATGGCTCTCAATTTCACAGGGATTATCGGTGGTGCCCACCAGGGTATGCCCTTCCCATGGCAAAAGAAACAGCACCCTCTTATCCTCCGTTTTAGGAATCAACAAACCGGTTTCAAGAGCGGAGAATTTTTTATCTAGCACAATATGAATTCCAGAGCTTGAGGTGAGAATAGGTGCCACGGAGGGATTATCTAATTTTCGAATAGCATCACAAAAGGCCCCTGAAGCATTGATAACTACCTTCGCCTTAATAGTAAATTTTTCTCCCGTCTCTTTATCCTCGACCCTCGCACCCACTATTTTATTAGCCTTTTTTATCAGGCTTTGGACCTCAACATAATTAACGACGGCCGCGCCATGCTCACTTGCCGTCAATGCGAGACTTACATTCATTCTGGAATCATTAAATTGTCCATCGTAATAGATGACCCCACCCTTTAAGCCCTCTTTTTTCAACATGGGAAATCTCTGTAGCGCCTGTTCGGCACTCACATACTGGCTCGGAGTTAATCCCTGTCGTCCCGCCAACCAATCATAAAGTTTTAGACCTGCCATGTAATAGGGGGCCTCTAATCGTCGATACAATGGGGTCATTAATGCTAAAGGCTTCGCTAGATGAGGAGCTAATTTCAAAAGAGTGGAGCGTTCATGAAGCGCATCTCGAACTAATTTATACTGGACGCGATCTAATTTTTTTACCGCCTGTTCTAAATATCTCACTCCACCGTGGAGTAATTTAGTACTTTTACTTGAGGTGCCAGAGGAGTAATCAAATCTTTCTACCAGAGCAGTTTTTAAACCTCTGGCGACAGAATCTAAAGCAGCTCCGGTACCGGTGGCCCCACCACCAATAACCAACACATCAAACTCCTCTGTTTTTAATCGTGGTATGTCTAGGGCTCGATTCATAGGGGTGACTTCACCTCCGCTATCTCAGGAGCCTGTTGAATCAGTTTAAAAAGAGAACCATCTATGGGTTGCATCGCTACCAAAGACTCTAAAAGAAGATTTGCTGAAAAGATCATTTCGCCTAAGAATAATAGCCGCTCTTGATTAAGATTCTCGCCTTTGGTAGTTCCTTTATTTTTTTTCACAGATTGATAGGAGGATTCAATTTTAACTATCATACGTTTTTCACGAGCTTTAAATACATTATTAATTACCTCCATCACATTTAAATTAGGCCTATAGGCTTGACCTCTTTCTCTTAAAGGAAATGCTTTTTCGATGACATCATATTTTAAAAGTTCATTGACCGCTAAGGAGAACATTGCTTTAGAAATTTTAGTGTGGGCCATTAGCTCATCCGCTTTCAATGGGAGGTTAGAGAGAAAGATATAGGTCCAAAGACGCCCCTCTATTTTTCGAAAGCCCCAATATTCAATAAAGTTTCCGATTTGGCCTGCTAAGACATCGACCTCATTTGAAACTATGGGCTTCACCCCCTTTTTTTGCCTTACCATTTTCCCGCTCCTCTTTACTGACCGATTTTATCAATTCTAAAGCTAAGGTATTCGCTGAGTGAAGAGCTCCTTTAAGCCCCCCACCTGAAAAACCATCGCCCATTACATATAGTGGAGAGGTTAGTTTAGCTGCTAGGAACGGTTCTTGCAAGGGATGACTGACCTGACTATAGCGCCAACGCTTGAGAACTAAATTAAGAATATCAAGTCCCATTTTTTTCTTCACTATCTGTTTTATCTCTGTAAGGACCTCCTCCTCTGGGGAATCAAAGTGTTTCAGACTATACTTTTCATTTAGATGAATAGTGAGAGCCCCTAAGCTGTCCTTCATCCCCTTTTCACCATTTTCAGTTAGGCTTTCGATAGGGACTACTTTTTTTATCATCTTATCTATTTTTTGTTTTCTACTCAGCGTGGCCAATACTGTAAGTGTGGGCCGATAACAAATTTCCCTGAGACGATCTTTTAAAGAGACCAATTGAGAGGGAAAAGAGCCATCTAATAAAAGAAGAGCTTGAGGGGCTGGAATAGCTAGCACCAGTCGATTGCCATAGTGCCATCCTCCAGCATCATCTCCTATCATCCATACCTTTCCACCCGGGCCGACACGAATCATTTTAATATGACTATTGCGATGTACCGTTATTCCTATTGCGAGAGCTTTAGGGAGTTGCGTCATTCCCTCAGGACAAATGAGATTGATATCCCTGCCATCTTTCCTTGGAATCAAAATTTTTAATCTCTCCCAATCGGTCCAGGTTTCCACTGGTAAATCTTTAGGATTCAAACTCTGAGTTCCATGATCCCAGAGCAGACCCGAACCTCTCCGAGTGGCCAATCGGCCTCCGACCCCTTTACTTTTTTCAAATAAGGTTACAATCTCACCCGCATTTGACAATCTTCTGGCTAAGGTCAGACCTGAGATTCCGGCCCCTACAATAAGAACCCCAAGATTATTTGGATTGGTCATAAACATATCGACACCTCATGCTCACATTTCAAAGGTAACACAGATTCTCTATAGGTTCAATGATGATTGAACCTAAGTTCGTATCTGGGCTCAATGACAGGATAGCCCGCCTAACAAACAAAAGGGGAACCACTGTCAACAGGGGTTGATAATGGGAAAAAGACACCTGTGTTACTATGTGTAAATGCGGTTATTACCCTTACTTAACTAGTCAAATAAGAGGCTGCCTTTGATGACCTACTTAACTATTTTTATTTTTATTTTTGCAATTCCTTTTTATTCCCTGGTGGCTAAAACCGAGGAGAGCACAGGGGCCTCTTTAACTCATAGCAATGCTAGTACGGAAAAGACCCACGAGCTAATAACCAGTTCCCCCTTTGCCGATTGCGAAGGCCAGGTTTCTCTTTTAGCAAAAAAATATTATGGTGATAGTAGATCTGCTAACTTTTTTCATCGGATGATTGCTTGTGCAGGCATGGAGGGTGATCCCTTAAAACGTAAAGGATGGAAGCAACACCTCCCTATTTGCCCTGCTACCCCGCCGGAGGGTAATCGGTGGACTAAAGATTGGAATAGCGCAGTTGAAAAATACCATGTGTGTGCCGATTCCTGTTTTAAGCTAAGTGCGAAAAGATCTTGGAAGGAGATCATCCATGAGGAACGAAAAGAGCTTGCAGGTATTCCGAAAAATTTAAAAAAATATTT
>JABMMY010000254.1 GCA_013205415.1 Deltaproteobacteria bacterium | reverse complement strand
GATTAAGCCTAGATGTTTGTTGCCTGCTGAAAATTGCAAAGAACGAAGAGGTGAACGTGGCCAGGGGTCATCTTTTTGAAATTGTTTGAATGCTTTCAAAAATGTGCCGCTGAGTTTAAGTAGAAGTTCAAGATCAAGTATAAGTATAAGCCTAAATATAAGCCTAAGTATAAACCACTGCGGCTCACTTATATGTTGGAGCTCCGGTTCTTAGAAAAACTTGGGAGGGTCCTATTAGACCTCGCCCGTAACCTAAGAGGTCTATTGGCCGCGATGGCCTGGCAGAAAAAAAAAGCCCAGCAAAGATCTGAAATCTCACTGAGCGTTTTAACTTTTATTTAAGTTTCTATTTAAGGTTTTTGGCCTCTCTAGAAATACCCTTAGGTAAAACTAGGGCCAATTGGCTGGAACATATCCTTGACCATCCATTTGCTTTAGCTCATCTAAGGGCTTAGCAGAGGGCATGGCATCCTTCTTTTGATTGATCACAGGATTTGATACACACCCTTCACGATTCATATCGATATAGGGGGTAAACTTACTTGGAAGATTTTCTTCTGAAAAAATAGCCTCTACTGGGCAGGCGGGAACGCAGGCATCACAGTTCACACAGGTATCGGGGTTGATATAAAGAATGCGATCCCCTTCATGAAAAGCATCTACTGGGCAAACAGCAACGCAATCGGTGTACTTACAATCCACGCAGTGTTGGGTTACGATATAGGTCATAAATTCCTCCGGAAAATGTTTTAGAAAACCCCAATAAATTAACACCAAAAAAAAGAGTAGGCGAGAGATTTTTTTTTTAGGACCTTTGGTTCTGGTCGAGCTCTCATAAAGAAATGGTACCCTTTTTCAGTCTTTGAATTGCCTACTTTTTTTACAACCCCCAAACACCCATAAACACGCAATAATTGGGCTGGTTAGTCGATCTATTTCAAATATAAAAAAAGATGATTTAAAAAAACTGTCGATTTTGTTCACAGTGACGAAGGGGTTCAAATGCCTTTCGAGTCTATGATAGGCACCTATTGGACTGGTATTTCCTTTGCAAACTAAATTCATGCGAACGAATGTCATCGTTCCTATTAAGGAACTTTGCGTAGATTTAAAAGTGGCAGTGGCTAGCGGACTTAGGGTCCGAAGGAAGTGGAAGTTGAAATCATATTTACTAAAAATAGCTTTGTTTTCGTGGGTCCTTCTTATCGGTTGCTCCAAAACAACGAGCAATAGTTCTCCCATAGGTCCCTCACCTGATACGACGATTCCCCTAACGGTAACCACCACAACTCTGCCAGGAGCGGGCTACTCAACAGAATTAAGTACCAGCGTCCCCATTGATCTCGCAGATAGGGTGAACTACTTAGGCCTAGTGGATATTACGGGAACGGGAGGAGCGCCAGGAAATATTTCACTTCCTCTTGTAGGCGATGTTAAGGTCAGACTTCAAACCACAAATACAAGGTCGCAAAGCATCAAAGGGACCCTCTTTTTGGCCTTTGAAGATCAATTAGGATTATGGGGCGCACAATATAATAGCTCCTTTCCTGGAACCGGTTTTCAGGTAACCACCACTACAGGTAAAAATGTAGATATTATTTTTGCAGATGACGATTTAGTGGTACGAACCTTAGGAGTGGTTGTTAACAACAACTTTACAGGAGCCCTCTATTACCGATTACGACAGGCAGGAGATACGGCCTGTAAGCAGGTCACAGTCACCTGCAATATTACCTACCCCAATGGTTATCCTTATAACTATGGGTCTGGCGGATTTGAGTGTCCCCCCTATGCACTACCAGATACGGTCACCCCCTGCCGAAACTATATGAATCCCGCCGATAGTCATGTGAAACGGCTTGGAAACTTTAGAAATACCTTTTCAAATATTTCAGTATTACCGGAGGCCCCATGAACCGCACGTTTCCAATAAAGTTATTCTCAATGATCGCTGTCATGGGAATAGTTTTGATTGAGGTAGGTTGTGGCGGGAAAGGAAATAATAATCCCGCGCCAGCACCCGGTCCCTCTACGCCAGCCCCTCTCTCTCCTGGATTTCCAGGTATTGCGGGATCCAATTGTCCCTTAAATGCAGGTGGAGTTCCTCTTAATACTAATGGAAGCCCATTCTCCGGTTCACTACAATCAAGAACGGGGGGTCAATGGGGAGGTTCAAATTCGATAAACCTAGCTCTCTCTTTTCTTAACTATTCAGGCCCAGGCGGTAGTGTGCAAACTTTAGCAGGTGCTGGGGCATTACTATTCCCCGATCTTGCCTCTATTTTAAAGGTTTCAAATAATACCAACTACAATATCTGTGTTTCCTCTAATAATAATAATGTAAATACAGGAGCTAACCCAGGTACCTATAATATGAGAGATGGTTCTATCTCTCTTACCTTGGTAGGAACTATTCAAGTTCCTCTTTATAATCCCTTTAATAATTATCCGGGATCTTATCAGACCTATCCAAACACTCAAACCAGCCCAGAGACTTTACGTCTTAATATTGGATTAAGCTGTCCTACCTACGTTAATAACAACCGAATTTATGGTTGCGTCGATATCAAGGTAGGCACCTCCCCCTATGGACCGGTTTATAGCTATTACAGTCGGTAATTAAAAGAAATGAGGATTAAACCATCGTGCTAGATAATGAAAAAACAGATGAAAAAATAGATGAAAAAACAAAAGAACTACTGATCCCCACCACCGGTGATAACACCAAGAACACAGAGTCTTCGCGTAAGACGATTTCTCGTGGCACTACCCGCAAATGGGAACAGAGCCCAACCAAAAGAGCTCACCCTATCGCTACTATCGCTATAGAGCCTTCATGGTTAACTATTATTCAAACAGAGATTCGCGAAGATGCATCGCTGCGAATTTTAGCGGCAATAGCTATCCTAGTTTTAAGCCTATTGGTTTTTTAAAAACCCCAACATCATTCTTAATTATTTTTTTTTCCGACCCTTTTGGAGCTTGAATTAAATTTTTCGATGACCTGTTCGGTAAGGTCTTCCTCTCCCTGAGAAAAAAGAACCGCCCCTTCATTTCGCTCTAGAATTAAGGTAAGCCCTTTTTCTTTACCAATACTTTCTATCACACCGCGAAGCTCGTCGATAATAGGCTTAGTCAATTCTCTTTCCCGTTTTTGTAGCTCCATTTGGCTTTCGGCAGCCTCTTTTTGAAGCTCCATAAATTTCTTCTGTAACTCCTGCTGTTTTTTTGTTTTAGCGCCTTCATTCAACAACGCCGATTTTTTTTCAAAGCCTTCGGCCTCTTTTTGCAATTCACTTTGACGTTTTTCTAAACCCTCTCTTTTCGCAGTGACCTCTTTTTCCAAGGACTTTTTTGCATTTCTGCCGGCATCCACAGTTTGTAGCGCCTTTTGTAAATCGACTAAACCCAAACGAAAACCTTCAGCCCCAAATGAGGTTGCAGTGGCTAATGTAACTACTAATGAAATGAATGATAATCGCATGCAAGTTTCCTTTTTTTTATTAAAATGGAGGACCAATTGTGAAAAAGAATTTCGAAGCTCCTGAGGCAACGATAGGATACCCAAACTCAAAACGCAAGGGTCCTATTGGCGTGAACCATCTAAATCCCCACCCCAGATTCGCATAAATTTTTGGACCCTTTATCTTATCTAAATCGTTAAAAGCATTTCCTACGTCAGCAAAAATAACGCCACGAATTCTAGCCTCTTTAAGAAGAGGAAACTCAATCTCTGCATTCATTAATACCTGGTTCAATCCTCCGATGAGAATCTGTTTTCCTGCTAGACCTGCTTTTTGCGCCGCTTCGGAGAGGTCGCTAGGATTCGAACTTAAATTAACAGGATCTCCACCGATGCTAAAGGGATCATATCCTCTAAGTGAAAACAGACCTCCCATTAAATATAATTCATTATTAGGAACCCGTTTAGATCCGGTTCTAGAGATATTAGAGCCTGTTAAATTTAAACGAAAGATAAAGTCCCAAATGATCGGATGAAAAAACTTTGCCGTTCCGGTCGATCTTACAAAATACCGATCTCCACCCAACCCGGCATATTCTGAAGACACACTGGCATATAATCCATTTCTAGGATCTAGGCGATCATCTCGCTTATCGTAAACAAGATTGGCGGTCATCGCACTGGTGTACCCATTCACATCCTCTTTAGGGTATAGCGTTTTATCGATGATGGTTGAGGGGCGCACATAAGCATGTTCGAATTTATAACTTAAAAAGAGATTCATAAACCTATAAACGGGGTGACCTAATTTAAATGCCGATCCCGTTTTGATCTCTTCAAAACTATTCACCGCCTCTAGTACCGCTACATTTCGACGGATTTGATAAAGATCCCCACCGGTGCTCCACAGGGTAGCTCCATAATAGGGCTCTTGAAAACTTAAAGAATATTCATATAATTGAGTTCCCGTTTGAATCTGCGCAGAAAAACTGGCCACCTGACCATTACCTAAAAAATTATTCTGCGACAATTGTGCATTGGCAATAAAACCAACGCCACCTGTAGAATAGCCCGCTCCCACGACTAGCTGTCCCGTAGATCGCTCTTTTACTTTAATGTCGATATCAACAATATTAGGATCCTCTTTAGAGGTCGTTTGGTGAAACTCAACACCATCAAAATAACCTAGACGGGTCACATTTTCTTTGCTCTCTCGTTTTTTGGTTCCATTATAAAGTTCCCCTTCATGAATACTTAGTTCACGGCGGACCACCTTATCTTTGGTTCTGGTATTACTAGAGACGCTAATCTTCCCAATATAAACCCGCTGCCCCTTATCCACATCAAAGGTGATATCTACAACACGCGTGTCGTCGTGAATAATCGGCTGGGGAACCACATTCGCAAAAGCATAGCCCAGGTCCCCATATTTATCGGTGAGCCTTAAGGTTTCTCTTCTTAAGGTATCGGTATTAAAAGGCTCCCCAGTGACTAGGTCCATCTCTTCATTAAGCTCAGACCGACTGTAAAGTAGCTCTCCACTAAAATCTAAATTACCTACCGAGTACTGAGCCCCCTCGTCGACAAAAAAGGTAATATAGATCCATTTTTTATCGGGAGACACCGTCACTTCAGGCTTTCCGAAGCGTGCTCTCACATACCCGAGTGTGCCATAGTAATAACCCAGCGACGCAATATCTCGTTCAAAAACAACCTCTCGATAGGATCCACTACTAGTCAGCCAAGAAAAGGCGCCCCCTTCCTTAGTCTGCATCACTCGCTTTAGATCCTCATGACTCAGAACCTTATTTCCGATGATATTTATTTTCTTAACAGTTATTTTATCGTTCTCCTTAACCTTAAAAGTTACGGTAACTTCATTACTCTTAGGTAAAGGGGTCACTTCGTAATGAATGTCGGCTAAATAAAAACCCTTTTCCTCATACTTTTGAACCAACTTTTCTACCGACTCATTAAGCTTCTGCCGATCTAAAACCTCAAACTCCTTAACTAAAATCTGTTCCTTTAAATCGTCCTTTTCTAAAGAGTCTAGTCCCTCATATTCAATTTTTGCGATGGTAGGTTTTTCTTTAACCTTAAAAACGATCTTAATTCCCTGGGGAGTTTCCTCTTCAAGAGCGGTGACATCCTCAAAAAAACCGAGAGAAAAAATAGATCGAATATCATCTCGAATGAGATCCTTGGAAAGTGATTGCCCTTCGTGGCTTTTAAGTTTTTGTTTGACCGCGGCCGATTCTATTTTTCTATTACCTTGAATTTCAACAGAGGAGATAATACTGCCGGCACCCCAGAGAGTGGAGAGCCCCCAAAAAAGGTGCCCAAATAACAGAGTGATAAAAATAAAATTCTGTTTACGCAATTCTTCTCACAAACCCTTAAAGTCTTATCTACCGAACATTAGCTAAGTACCTGTAATTACTCAACAACGAAACAGCGGCGATTGTACCCACAGTGTGGAGGGTTGTAAACGATGAGTTACGAGAAATTCATTTTTAAATTTATTCTACGCGTTATTTATCTCTGGAATCGGCGAGCTTGAAGGCTCTCCTTTAGTTAAACGGATAATTTTATAATACTAATCATCAATCCCGCTCTTATGCCCTAATCTCATGAAGTGCAGGAGGTCCCTGACTCAGCTTAGAGTTTAAATACACCACTGCATCATCGGGCCTATCCACCGCGAAAAAGTAACCTCGCCCATCAGAACAATAGATCAGGATTCCTTTTTTAAACACGGAACCCAAATGAAATGAACGAACTCGCCAAGGAATATATGCCCAAATGCTCCAATGAGGGCAAACACTCACAGAGGCAATTTGATTTAACGGAATAACTTTCATCCTGCCTAAGAAGCAGCGAATAACACACAACTTATCGGTAAGAAGAAGCTGCCTTGGCACTTCACTGACGCAACGGAGAAATATGAACAGTGTAAGCGCAACGCATATTGGAGTCTGCAAGTAGAATCGCATCAAATACGCATGGCTTAATAATGGCCATGAATTTTCAGCATTAAAAAGAATGATGTACCTTAGGGCAACAAAAAATAAAAAAAGTATGGTGCCTCCAAAAAATAGAAGCCATGACAGAAGGGAATATCCTATTACCCCTAGCCGATCCATCGCCGCTATCGATATTGTGTAGCGAAACTGGCGCCGGAATAAACCAATTGTTAGTATCGATACTAAAAGTAAGAGGATGCCCCGATCGCCAGGGAATAAAAGGCGCGACACCTCTATCTTGATTACTTTCTGATCTCGAGAGAATAGCTTTCGTAAAGATTCCTTGTAAGCAGTCGGAGAAATTTCCCGCAGAAGATCGATTGGATTTCGTGGCGTATCGTATGTATTTTGAAACCATGCCAACCGTTCTACATATTGCATCAGTCCTTTCAGATCGGTTGGTGCATATGAGAGTCTTTCCGTATATTTCTTTATTGCAGTTTCTATTTCGCTGTCCGCTAACTTTCCATGACGGACTTCTTGAGCTAGTAGATCCTCAACACGTCGCAAATCCTTCTCAGAAAGACCGGAATCCGATTTGACGAACAAATAAGCTTCCCCACTTCTGCCGGGATAGACGCTCACTTTGTGATCAATCGAGGATGGAATTCCACCCCAGCTACGCATCTCAAAAGGAAGATTCATTACTCGATATTCAAGATAGGAGTTCAAAATCAGATCATCGATGGGTCCGATATTCCAGAATTTAGTCCCCCAAGAAAACGTAGTCTTCCCGCTCGCAAGCTTAACTGAAAAATCACGACCCGTCTGAATATTGGTGGAGTTATTATTTTTCTTTTGAAACTTTTTGAATGGAATGACTCCAAAAGTTTGTTGTACCACTTGAGTGACGCTGGATTCATCATATTTACCTACGATAAATAGAAGCGCATTAGCTGGGACATAAGAATCATTGATAAAGGACCCAAAACTTCGCTGGTTCACTTGTGACTTATTATTAGGTTTTACCCAAGGATAATTTTCCTCTCCGGATTTCCTAGCTTTTTCAATCCACTCGGATACTACTTTTGGCAGTACCTTTCGGGTAGTATAAAGGGCCATCTGCTCACCCGCGTCCCGAAGATCGATATCAGTAAAAGTTTGTGGCTTGAGTATTTCAGCTAATGCGGATACGAGGGGCCCTACATCACCAGGTGGAACTTCCATTGACAGTGTGGTCTTATCGGCGTCGGTGCTAATTGCTAGTTCCTGCTGGTTTTTAGCGGCGGTATGAAGGTAGTTTTCTTTTCCCTTCTTAAGAAGTGCAAATGGAGCAAAGGTAGCTAACTCATGGTTATCCTTTTTACCAACTCCGATTTGTAATCGTAGAAGTGCGCGGTCAACTTTTTCACTGGGAAAGAGGATTACCTGTAACCCATTTGGTAACACCGTTGAACGAACCGGAAGGGACGGTAGTGGATCAGCCCAAACGGTAGTTGGCCAGAGGCTAATTAGAACGAGGCCAAAACAGCATAAGCGCAATAGAAAGCCTACGGACATGATCCGATATAAAATGTTGATTTTCATCTCTAAGAACATCGGGCCTTAAGGCCAAATTATTGAGATTATTATAGTGCTTCCTTTTAAGCTCCGAACTTCTTGAGGAATATCACCTGTTAATGCGGCAGGATAAAAATCCCCTAATCTTTATTACTCACCGTGCCGAAAAGTAGGGGTGAAGCAAATGTATATCGAAAATCTTATCGATATTTCATGGGAGACAGAACAATTGCAAGCGCGGGAAACATATCAGCTTAGAGTATATGACGGAATGTCTCTTCAATTGTCTTCGTCACCACTTTGGAAGCGTGTCTTAGCGTTCGCTGTCGACATTGCTATTATCCAGTTGGTCCTCGGCGTAGTGGTTATGGGAAGCTTAGTGGTGTTCGGACTTACTTTCGGCTCGCTCTTTATCATTTTTCAGACAGGCATGAAGGAGATCCTTGCATCCAAACCCGGAATTATTCTGCTGGTTTTATTTGCGCTAGTTTTTCTACTGATCATGTTCTCTATTTTCGATGGTTTCTTTATCTATTTTGAATGGAAAAAGGGTGCTACACCCGGTAAACGTCTATTGGGACTAAAAGTAATTTCCTTGGGTAGTGGTCGTCTTACTCTTGGCCAATGCGCACTACGTGACATTATGAGATGGGTTGACGTTGGGCTATTACTTCCAGGACTTATCTCGATCATTCTAACCGAAAAGAAACAGCGGCTAGGGGACCTATTGGCTGGTACAGTGGTATCGCATTCTGTTCAGGAAGAGGAAGAACAAAAATATTTCTATGTGACTCAAGATTTCTATCAGTGGTTCATGGCAAAATGTTCGCCAACGGCCCCTACAGTCACTGAGTGCGAAAACTTTTTAAAATTTGCATATCCCGCTTTTGCACTCCAGACACGGACTTTATCTTCAATGGAAATCAAAAAATGGGAAGAATACGCTAATACCCACGTTTCGGGACTTAAGGAATTGGCTATCGACCAAGATGCAAAACTAAGGCTTTTTGCCGAATTGTGCTTTCAAACTAAGAATGCAACTACAAATAATTATTCTGCCATAAGGAGATCCAAATGATCGCAAACTCTACTGCCCCGATGGAGCCTAGACCGGCACCTACAATGAAAATTCAAAGTGAACCTGGAGGATTTCTGCGACGTTTTGGAGCGGCAATTATTGATTCGACTATCTGCTACGTTATTAGATTTTCAATGCTGGGCCCACTTGGCCTTGTATTGGGGATGATAAAAGCCAATAGCTTTTATAATACGACACAGAATCGTGCCGCCCTTCTAGTTCTTATCTATTTTATAGTCCCTTTTGCTGTTTGTTATTTCTATTTCGGCTACTTTTACCACAACAAGGGAGCAAGTCCTGGAAAAATGCTCTTTGGTTTAAAGGTGATTCGTGATGAAGATGGAACACATCTAAGTTATGGGCGGGCCTTTTGGCGCGAAACGGTTGGAAAAGCGATTTCTATAATGCCGATGGGAATAGGTTTCCTCTGGGCTCTTGCGCGACCAGATCGCAAAACGTTCCATGACCTAATGTTCAAAACTCAGGTTTTGCATCAAAAGAAATAGCATGATTATGTCGCATTCAGATGCATTTGAAATGGTTCAGCACTTCGGTGAAGAGCTGGACAACCACCAAAGGCTAAGAGAGCGTCGTGATGGATCAGTATTCACCCAAAGCTTTGCATTGGTTGAGCACTATGAAGTTCTGACAAGCTATCTTTATACATTGCGATCCACTCTTCCTGTAGAACACCCATTCCGGAGGCAAATCGAGGAAAAAGTAACAGGTTTTGGTCAACGTCTAAGCCTGCTTCAAGTACCTAAAAAGCCGTCGATCTCCTTCACCGTTCGCTATAGAAATGCCTGGAAAGATAATTTGTCTCTATTTGTTTTTACGGCGGTTTTTTTTCTAATTACCAATGTAGTGGGATGGCAAATCGCTACTACAGATCCCACAGCCATTTCAATTATTATTCCACAATCACTTTTGGAGGAGATTCTGGATAAGGCAAGATGGTTTGATACGCTTCAGAAAAATCCCATTATTGGAGGGCTCGGAATTGCCGTGAACAACATTAAAGTAAGTATCTATTGTTGCGTCTTAGGGGCACTCATGGGACTCGGAGGAGTTTGGATTTTGGCTTATAATGGTCTTCTCTTTGGTGGAATTCTCGGGTTTTGTTATATCAACCAATTTCATCGGGAACTTTTGGGGTTTGTCGTCGGACATGGGCCATTGGAGTTATCGATCATCGTAAGTTCAGCCTTTGCGGGGTTCCTTATTGGGCGAGTATTCTTCATGCGGCCCTACCGGCTTTTTTCCCTACGTATGAGATTGGCAGCGAGCGACGCAGGAATTATCCTAACTGGCATTCTGCCATGGCTGACTCTAGCGGCGTTTATTGAAGCAGGAATTAGCCCCTGGCCGATGTTATCCGATGAGCTGAAAATTGCTATCGGAACGATAGCTGCTGCAGCGTTTTGGATATGGACTCTTCTTCCAACGACTACATTCGAATCGAGGTCCGCATCAGTGAGTAGAGACGAATAACAACATTCATCCAGTCTTTCTCATGAACAAGTACTGTTCCGACACCAAACTTAGCGGCTTGAAATTGAAAGCTCCGAATTCGCTCGTCCAACCAATAATTGTAAAGTAAATGCGAATATTTATTAGAATCTAAGTCACCTGAGAAGTCTAAGATACTGTCTGTGAGATCAAAATTCTGATCGATGACTCCAGCTACAACCACAAGGTGTTTTTGACTTAGTACAGAAAGAGCAGGGAGAAGCGAGTTCTGAACAGATGGCTTTGAAAAGTCAGTAAGAAGCAATACCAGACTACGTTGAGGTGCCAACTGCTGGATGCCGGATACAAACGTATTGTAATTGCTTTCTTCTTCTCGTGGACTTAATTCAGGGGCTCCTCGATATAAACTTAGGAATGGTCCAAACTTTTGAGTCGCACGAATAAGGTGATGGACCCTTTGTGAAAAAGCGAAGAAACTTACCTTGTCATGGCTTTGGAGAGCGTTTTCGGTAAGTGCAAGACAAGCTGAAATATAATAATCATGCTTTGCAGACCCCGCTATTTCACCCATCAGAGATCGCCCCACATCAAGTCCGATTACAAGTTGATGCGTCAATTGGCTATCATACACACGGGTCATTAAGCGTTGGTAGCGGGCAGTTTTCTTTGCGTCGATATAGCGAATTGAATCAGGATATTGATAGTCCCGAATTGAGTGAAACTGTGACGCCTCCCGTCCGCGAAGTATACGACGTGAACCCGTTTGAAATACACGCTGATTTCGGGCTATTTCGGTAAACACTTGAGGAGACGTTTTTGACCGTATTGGAAAAACTCTGAATTGGTTCGTAGCGATATCGGCTGGAATCTCCCTTACCCACGAACGCAAATAAGAAAATGCGCTTACATCCAGGCTATACCATTCCTCAAATCCTAAAGTGGCTGCCTTGGCTATAAGGTTTTTTGTAATCGTTCTGTTAGAGGTAATAACCATTTCAATAGTAGGTACATCAAAGCGCAATAGGTTGGACTTAGGAAGTTGTAGAATAATCTTCTGCCTTCTGAGATAGAGTTTTCGGGTCTTTATCGTCAATTTAATCACGATTGACCGACCAGATTCGATCTTATGAGGAAAATCCATAGAAAAGACGAAATCTTTTTTCCCTGGCATTGTCCTCCAGTCCAACCAAAGAATTAGAATGGCTGCTGGCCAAGTGAGAAGATAAGGTATTAGCAATCGATGTTCAATTAGCGAGAACGTACCTAAAAGCTGACAAAGCCCAAAGAGTGCAAAGAAGCGATCGGTAAGATAACTTCTCATGTGGGAAATGGTACCTTCTGTAACACCTCTGAAAGCACCTCTTCATCAGTTACACCAGAAAGTTGAGCTTCTGCATTCAGACGAATGCGGTGTCTCAGCGCCACTACAGCCAGGTGCTTGATATCATCAGGGGTAACAAAATCCCGCCCCTGCATTCTTGCAAGAATCCTCGCACCTTTTGCTAATGCGATACCACCGCGTGCACTGCTCCCATACTCTAGAAGCGGATGAGTTCGAGTAGCCTTGAGAATATTTGCAATATACAAAAGAATAGAATCATCGACGCGAGTAGCCGCGATCTCTTGAGTTACTTCCGAACGGTCAAATGTTGCTGGAGCAATCTCCGAAAAGACTGGAGGAAGTTGTCCTGAAAGAACGTGTCGGTATAGCGTAACTTCAATATCTGGCTCTGCATGACGAACAACAAGCTTAAAAAGAAATCGATCCATTTCAACTTCAGGCAATGGAAAAGTCCCTTCAAAGTCCTGTGGATTCTGGGTTGCCATTACAAAGAAGTCTTCACTTAAACGGTGTTCGCATCCCTCAATCGTAACCTGCCTTTCCTCCATAGCCTCCAGCAATGCTGACTGTGTCCTCGGAGGGGTCCGGTTAATTTCATCCGCAATTAGAAAGTCGGTAAAAACGGGACCTTGAATAAATTTGAAGTTTTGATCTGTTGGATTGTATAGAGAAGCTCCCAAAATATCCGACGGAAGCATGTCGGTAGTGAATTGAATTCGTTTAGACGCTCGGGAAAGAGTTTTCGCTAAAATCTTTGCCGAAAGTGTTTTGCCAGTTCCAGGAGGCCCCTCGACTAATACATGCCCTCGCGCCAAGTATGCGATAAGCAACCAATCTACAAAATCCGTGGTGCCAAGCAAGTATTTTCCGCAAATACCACTTCTAATCTGCTCAAATAGGGTTTGAATGGAATTATGTTTCATAGTTATATCCTTCTTTTTTGCAGTAGAAGCTTCTTGTGTAAAAATATTAGCGTTGATGCCTCTCGTATCATTTCCGCTTCTGAGTTATCGCTAATATTAGGCTTGGAAATTACCGGTGCGTTCTTCACGCGCTGAAAAATTTTCACTAAATGGCTATGGTGAAACGTCAGAGCGTTTTGCCTAGCAAAGGCAGTAAGGCTGGCCGAAACAACTCCTTCATTCCACTCATGAACGGAATGGCCTGGAGTTGTCGCTTGTTCCTCTAGGTGCCGACGATGGAATTTCGTATGTGCAAAAAGAAAAAATAAAACCAAAAGAAGTGCCATACCCAACAGAGGAAGAGAAAAGGAAGGATTGGCAATTAGATCGAGCACCGATCGATCTGAAAAAAAATGATGGTACTCATCAAAGGAAATGGTCTTAGCCCAATCCATTATGCGAAGCGCCGCATCCGAATTATTTGCTTGTCCGATAAGACCATTGGAAAAGAAGGGGAGACCGGCGAGCAGGACAACATATCCACTTCCTACCTGCTTTTTCGTAAAATAGCATGAAAGCCGATCCCGCGAGCAATCGGCATTGTTAAGAATATTTATACTATAAAAAGCGTATTGTTCACCATTGCGAAAAAATAAATCATTTTCTAAGGCAGCTACTAGGGTCGGCGCTCCATTGGTAAAATGAGTGGTCTCCTCTACAGATAGATTCATTTCAAGTCGTTTCAATAGGAGGGATAGGTTAAGTAGACTGGCATCGTCATGAAAGGAAACTATCAACTTACCACCCTTCTGAACAAACGACTGTAGGAGTCCGGCTTCTCTCTCTGATATCCTTGCACGCGGCGATAGAATGGCAATAGTACCCGAGGACTCGAGATCCGAAGATTTTAGGTAGGCACGTTGAAAAAGCTTTCCTGAGTCTGCATGTAACGCATTCATCCATTCATATAGAATACTGACTCCCATTACCGAATGGCTCAATCCACTAACTGAGGCGTCCTTCGTTTGTTTTTCAGATGAGTGACTTATAAATTCATAACCTACAAAAACAAGTAAAACCAAAAAAACGAGAAACAAACGACCTTTGAAAGTTGTAAATTGTACTTTAGCCAAGACGTATTTCCCTTTCTGATACCCACCGATCAAAGGACTCGTAATGAGTGCCGGTGGAATGCTCCTGACGAAACATTAGGGAGTAGTAAGGTGTGTTTGCCGAAGGTTCTGGAAATATTTCTAAAAGAGTCTTGGAATCAGGAAGTTTTCGACGCAAGAGAAATAACCGCCATCTCAATCTTGCAGCCCTAGCAAAGTCTTTTTCTACGATCGCTCGGTTTATAAAAGTGGAAAGAGTTTCTATTTCATCTAATGGTGTTATGTCTGGCTCAAGGGAACCGAATGCGTTGGGTGAGTTCAGATATCCAGGCCGCAATGCTTTGTACAAGCCCCAAATAAGAACACCTACCAATCCAAAAAATAGAGCGTATGCGATCAATGTAAAAATATTGAGAGAAAAAATTCGGAGATCACCAAGAGCAGGGAACTGAAAAAGGCTGCCTATCCAGTTAAAGACTTGCTGAATGAAGCTACCAATAAAATCAAGGGGCGGCTTGAGAACCGGAAGTTTATATTCTTGAGCATCATGCTGCTCAAGCAATTTTGTCAGAATGACTTTAGGAGCCTCCATGTTATTTATGATTTACCCTGCCTTCCAGATACAAGGTCCATCCACCTTTATGTAAGAAACTTCGACAATCAAATGTTAAACCTAGATGGGCTAAGTGACTAGACGTATTTTTAAATTATGGGTGGCTGCTTTAACCTTGGATTGCTCGAGATAGAGGCCGGCAATAAAACTGAGGCCCGCCGCCTATACTTAAAGACTCCCTCTCCGAATATAGAAAAGATCTCCAAATACGATCAAACTCTACGCACCCAAGTGCTAAGACATTTACGGCAGGAGTGGGCCGATGCCTAAAAAGAAAGTCAGATTTAGAAATCTCGCCAAGGCTTGGGCTACAAGGCGTGTTACAGTTCGCTGCGCTATATATTACCAATTTAGGGGTACGCTGTTAACTTTGACTGCAATGACGGAGAAGATCGGACCGCTCACTCAGGGTTAAAAAGGATCCGTTAGAATGGTTAGATCAAAAAAAATAGAAATCTTCTTTGAAGAACGAGGCGGCGAGGGACCTCTGGCTATTTATTTGCTTAAAGGTCCCTACGGCGATGCTATAGAGGCAAATAATGGCAGGGGAGTGGGGTTCTTTGATCAAACAGGTAAATTAATTGCGGTCCAATTTGATTTAGTAAACGCAAAGAAGG
>JABMMY010000253.1 GCA_013205415.1 Deltaproteobacteria bacterium | reverse complement strand
ATTTATTACTATTTCCAAGGCCGCATCCTGGGCGACCAAATTAGGAGAGGCTCCTCCAGCCCTTACGATCGCGTGAATGGGATGATGAATTTTTTCTAAACCTGCAATAAAGCGATTACTTTTTAGTAAAAAATTAAAAACTAGGCGGTCCTCTCGTCCCAGAAGAATAGCTGCATTGTCTAATGCCAAAAAAGTCCGTTGTCTTAAAAAAGATAAATTCATGATCTGATGTGTCCACAAAGGGGCCAAAAATAGTGGCACCATCAATGTAATAAAAATGGGAATCGACATTTTTCAGTCACCTCAAAATGATTTTTAGAAAGATGAGATTCTTTTAAGTTAATCAATGCGGGATACCTAATGTGAAATAGGGCTACCAGCTCTTTGACCGATGAGACCACCTTGAATTCAGGATTTAGAGTTTCAATCTGTTTATCTTTAAACAGAAAAGAGATCGACCGATTTAGCCGTGTATCTATCTTTACGGCATTTTTTCCAGAATTAAATCCCATCATTTCATTTCTTACCGCTTCAAAAGCTGCTAATTGCAAGATTGTTCCAATCCAAACTCTACGGCTGAGTTCCACCTGAATAAGGACCACCATTAGGAGTAAAAAAACTACTAAGCAGCCCTCGACCAAAATACTACCTCTAGGCTTTAATAAAAATAGTTTCACTTTTCTACAGATCGAGATGACTCATAATAATTATCCATACCTCGTAATTTATAAGACTCTGATTTCACATCTGACATGGGGACTTCGGCGCCTTTACCCGTAATGGCATTTGAAATCTTGGCGTACTGAGCTTTTATATTTTGTCCAACAACCGAAACAACAGCGATACTACTTACCGTTATTAGACATAAAAGAATTAGATACTCTACCAATCCCTGACCCGAATATTTTTTCATTGTGAACTCCCTTTAGGAGTTGTCTCTGCTATCGCTATGCCAGTTTTTTTGGGCTTACTTAAGGTAATAGAAACCGATTCTTGGTTTGATTTTCGAACTTTAGATTACTTTTTTAGGATTGACTTAGGAGACGCCTTTAGTGGGTTTGGGATGACCGACTAATTTGGAGAAATTCAGTTAGATAATGTCGAGCCACCTGCTCTGGCAAAATAACTGAATCTAAGAAGTGCCACTTCACTTCATGAAAGGTTTCAAAACGAGCCTCTATGAGACCTGAGAATAAAACACTATTCATCGTTCCCATAGCACCATTATCTTCTCTTAAACACTGTAGATGAACGGCCCCCGACTTACTGCCGGTGACGACTAAACGCACCTGATTTCTACAAACCGAGAAACTATTGTAATTTTCGCCGTGTTTCTCAATTTTAATTTTAAGAATGGCTAATTCAACTCGAGTATTAAATAATCTAGTTAGATATTCAAAATGGTAAAAAAGACTACGAACAAAGGAGATCGTTTCGCTTGAAAGAACCTCATCTTTGGTGGTGCATAAATCGAGAGAGGACCTTTCACCCAACTGAATTAAACATTCCTGTTCGGCTAAGTTTTCTATCCACTTGACTGTTTTATCGCTTGTAAACATGAACAAATACCATCTGATTAATTGGAGGGGGGAAATTAAAAACTCCCCCATCATAAGGCCGTGGTCAGTAGTATTCTTAACCTTGATTTTACGTGGAAGCTTTATTACTGTTTTAGGCTTCCTACAAGTAGGCATGCACACCACAGTAAGGGAAAGCCCCTGGTTAAGAATTTGTAGGTTAGAATAATTCTGACTCACCAACCAGACAGGGGAGCTAAACTTCATTATATAGAAGATTTAGCTCCCGTCCAAGATACGCTTTAAAAAATAATTCGGGCTCTCTTTTAGTCCGGCTAAGTGAGCTTATTCTAACAACAGGTTAAACTTCAGCTGTTTTAGCAGCTGGAGTTACCTCTTTAGGAGCTCCTACTGTAGTTTTTCGCTCAATAGCATCTAGTTTAGAGGTTAAATCGCGTACCTGGGTTTCCAAAGCACGGACAACTTCAATTTGATTGCCATCAGAGGATTTAGCTAGAAAAGAGCTAAAGGAACCATCTCCCTGCTGAATAATATGTCTCAGAGTAGAAATGGGTACTGGATTCTCAGATCGTTTTTGTTTTTCAAAAATAATCTGAGTCAACGTAGAGGCAGTGATGTCCTTTTGATTACGGTTATCAATAACCATAACCTCTTCCCCTTGCTGGATCATTTCTGCGATCTCAT
>JABMMY010000252.1 GCA_013205415.1 Deltaproteobacteria bacterium | reverse complement strand
ATTTTTTATCGATAGCACTGAGAGCTTCGACGAAAAAATAGAAAATACTTTGGTTATATTAAGGCAAGAGATTCCGTCTTGTTGTAGTTAAATCAGTAGACTTCTAAAGAATTGTTATCGATGATGAGTCCCTATGAAGAGCTGTGTTTGGGGGTTCCTTTTTCTTTTTAGTCATCTAATCTTTGCGCTACCTAATGACACGCCTTCAGAGGTTACCGAGAACCCAATTCCTGAATTTACTAAAATAATCATTGGACTAGATTTAGAGTTATTAATTCCTGATAATTTATCGGGGCTATCTTTACCTCAAACCCTCACTGGCCCCAAGTTGGGAATCGCTTTAGGAGCAGACAGTTTAATGTTGGGTGCTTTTTATAATTCGAATGCAGAAACCTCCAATTTAATTTTATCTGAACTTGATTATCGTTTTAATCTCTCAACGCCATTTATCACAGGCTATGCACTAGCGGGCCTCCACTATTTGCATTTTCGTTTAGCTTTTAAAGACAAAGACTATGTAGGGCCTGTAGTCGGTTTTGGTTTTGATCTCCCCATGGCTCGTACGTTTAAAATGGGACTTCGGATGAAGCTTTACTATCCCCTAAAAACGATGCTCAGTTTTGGTGGAGGATTTTCGTTTCTATTTTAAAAATACCGCTTTAATAAAAAATCCAAAAGCCATTGCGGTCATGGAATAGAAGGTACTTTTTTCACTTTTCAAAGCACGCCCTAAATTAAAGATATGGCCACTCGAGACACAAGCAGGTTTAAAAGAGGGCACCCAGCGAGGCACCTTTTCGCAGTAATCTAGATAGCTTTGTCCAAATGTTTTTGAAAGGACCTGCTCTTCAAAAGAAACGATGAAGTAATATTCTAGACTTGAGTAAATAAATATAAAAAAGCTGAGAAGTCCAAATCCAAAAATCATTCCACAAAAAGTGTACATGGCCACATTGGCTATATAGAGGGGATTTCTTACAAATTGATAGGGACCCGCATGCACCAACTGGTTCACAGTCTCACCACGAGTTCTGGTATTGCTTCCTGCGTGTCCTACAGACCAAACTCTTAGGCCTTCAGCTAAAAAAACTCCTAAAATTAATAACCCATATTGAGCTACCGAGCACTTAAACTCGGAGGGTAACAAAAATAGCATCACAAAAAGAGGGACTGGAGAAAAACTTCTCCACCGAAACCAGATTCGTCCAATTTGGGCAGAAACAGGCCAAGACCCATTCAATGTTGCGTTATGTGCTGTCATATTTTTCCACTCAACCACAATTCAGAGAAATACGGCAAGATGAATTCACAAATAATCTCATCAAAAAAGCTAGCCAGTAGTATTTTAGATCTCTATATTAAGATTTCATTTGGGGGCAGTTTTAGGGTGAATATACAGTTACCTACAGTTTGGAATTCTGGCTGGGTTGAGGTCATTTGCGGCTCTATGTTTAGTGGTAAAACAGAGGAGTTGATCCGTCGAATTAAACGAGCACAAATTGCAAAACAAAAAGTTCAAATTTTTAAGCCACTTATCGACACTCGGTATTCCCCTGAGCATGTGACTAGCCATTCTGCTATGAGAATCGACGCTAAACCCATCAGTCACATTGAAGAGATCATGACCTTTTTAGAGGATAATACTCGAATCGTCGCTATTGATGAGGCCCAGTTTTTTTCACCAACTATTGTAGAGATTACCCAAAGACTGGCTAATCGAGGATTACGAGTCATCATTGCAGGCCTAGACCTAGATTATCGCGGAATTCCGTTTGGTCCCATGCCTCTATTGATGGCGACCTCAGAATTTGTAACTAAAATGTCAGCGATCTGCACAGTTTGTGGTAATACGGCGAGCCGGACTCAAAGACTAAAGCTTGAGAGCCTGGAAAATAATGATAGCCAAGTGTTAGTAGGAGCTGACGAGTTTTATGAAGCCAGATGTCGGAAATGTTACGACCCCCCCGCTGAAGTCATGGTCTAAAATCCCAACTCCCGCGGCAAACCTAGTCCAAATGCAATGGGATTTAGAAAATTCTGTTCAAAGTCATATTCGTAACGAACAATACTGGAATGATAAGGGCCACACTCCCATTCCCACCACCCTTTTTGAATCCCACTCCAATATTTGGCTAGAAATTGGAGCCGGCACAGGGGGGTACTTTTTAGAACTCGCGAAAACAAATCCAAAATCCCATTTTGTTGCCATTGAACGTTGCCGCATTCGAGCCCGTCGAATGGTCCATAAATTCGAAAAATCGGAGCTACCCAACCTGCAAGGTTTTTGAGGCAATGCGGTACCCGCACTGATCACAGGCATCCCATCAGAAAGTGTAGAACGGATTTACATTTTATATCCCTGCCCTTGGCCTAAAAATGCCCATCGAAAAAACCGATGGTATCTTCATGTGGTCATGCCCCATTTAGTTAGAATTTTAAAGCCTCAGGGAACTCTCATTTGGGCCTCCGATCAGGAGTTTTATATTCGCGAGGCCACCTTTGTGAGTGAATCAAAGCATAGCTTAAAAACTTTAATCAGTGGACAGCTAACGCCCAACTCCTTTAATCACCTGGCATCTTTTCCTGAAGGTCGTACCTCCTTTGAGAAAAAATTCTTAACTTCAAATCAGCCATGCTTCGAACTGGTGAGCCAGAAGTCAGAATTCCCTATCCAAAATACTCTCAGTTAAATTCTGTCGCGTTTTACGGGCCACGAGATCCCTCGCTTCGCTCAGAATTAATTCTTTGATTTTAGAAATCTACCGATAGCATTAGCTGCTTGAGAAACCCCTTTATGTAATACCAATGAAGCTCCATGACTTTTACCCGCATTGTAATGGGTCATTTCAGTCACACCCGTTCCACGTTGGAGTTTAACTAATCTTGGATATCTTGTTTTTACAAATCCCTCTAGCTCTTTGTCTTTTTTCAAAACCAAAGCCATTGAAGCATTGGCTTTTTCAGTCGTCTTACGATTTTTATCTAGTTTATCTCGAAAGCCACCGACCACTCCTAGCGAAAATGACTGTCTCGCTCGTGGGTGTTTCGATTTTTGTCGCCGAT
>JABMMY010000251.1 GCA_013205415.1 Deltaproteobacteria bacterium | reverse complement strand
TCTTAAAGGAGATCGGTTTAATTCCAATTGATGATCTATCCCCGGGCCACTCTATTAAGTATTTCTATCGGCCTTTTAAGAATAAAAGTTTTGAGATGTGGGATATTAGTCCGGAATTAAGTGAAGCGATTGCCGTATGGCCCGGTGACATCAAGTTTTCTCGTAGTATTTCTCTTGATACGCAAAAGGGTAATCATTTAACGTTATCGAGCATTGAAACGACTCTTCATGTGGGAGCCCATACCGACGCTATCAATCACTTTGAAAAAAATGACAGTGGAATAGAGAGTCAATCCCTGGAACCCTATTGTGGCAGTTGCCAGGTGATTTCTATAAATAAAAAGCGAGCCACTCTAATTGAAAAGGCAGACCTACAGAGTATTAAACTAGTGGCTAAAAGAATATTGGTAAAAACAGGATCATTTCCAGACCCTAAATTTTTTAATGAAGATTTTGTAAGCTTTTCACAGGAGGCGATTGAGTATTTAGGAGAGCAGGGGGTAATACTGGTTGGAATAGACACTCCGTCGATAGATTATTTTTCTTCGAAAGAACTGGCTGCCCATCACGCAACCTTTAAGTGGCAGATGCGTATATTAGAAGGTATCGATCTTTCTAACGTTAATGAGGGTATCTATTATCTTTCTGCGATTCCTCTTAAAATAAAAGGCGCAGACGCCAGTCCTGTTAGGGCTATTTTGTTTTCGAATGGATAGAGTTCTCAAATAAACAAGGAAGAACAGGACTTAAGAGCCCGTCTGAATTTAATTAATCATTAGAAAGATGGGTTCTTAATTCCCATAGTTCTGGAAAAAATCGTTTGCTCAATGTCTGCGCTAGATAGGAAACGCCTAGAGAACCGCCTGTTCCTTTTTTCATTCCGATCATTCTTTCCACCATCTGGACATGACGGAATCGCCAAAGCGAAAGTTGCTCATCATAGCCAATTAAAGCTTCGCACAAGGTTTGAACCTGTTGATGTTTTGGGTTTCTGTAAATTTCTAATAGCCCGGCAAGAATATTTTCATGGCTTTGATCGCTAATTAAGTTTCTCTTTAGCAGAAAATTTTTGAAGGACTGGGGCAAATTTCCTGCAGTTGTTAATTGTGAGAGGTTCGACATCCACTCAGGTTCCAGGGTGGCAAACCTTTGGTAATCTGCGATATTAGCGCCTGAAATAATCTCTAATTCTCGAAACTGCAGACTTTGAAAACCACTAGCAGGATTTAGATTGTCTCGAAACTTATTGAAATCGGTGGGTGTCATCGTTTCAAGAATATCTAATTGTTGAACCAAGACCTTAAATATTTCCGAAACCCTTTTTAAAATATGAAAACTTTGAATGAGATTATCTTGGTCTAAATTGGCTATAAGAGATTTAAGTTCAAAGATAGTTAACTTGAACCAGAGCTCATAGACTTGATGTATCACAATAAACAGCAACTCATCATGAGCGACTGGTGTGGTTAGCGGCTTTTGTAGTGAAATCAACTCTTTTACCTTTAGGTAAGAGGAGTAGGTCAGCCCTTTGTCATTTAATGGAATTTTAGGATTCAATGTTGCCTTCCGCGCCCCCGAATTCACGAGGATTGATGTTATATTTTTTTATTTTTCTAAGTAGAGTGTTCTTTGGGATATTTGAAATTTCAGCCGTTAAATTAATTCGCCCACTATTTTTCTTTAGGGCCTGAAAAATAAATTCCTTTTCGAAACTCTCTTTGCCCGTTTCCCAATCTAATCCAGTCAGTTGTAGCGTATTTTTTAGGTTGAGGGAAATCGATTTTCTTGAGGCCTTTCTAATTTCTAAGGGCAAACTCGCCAAAGTTAAAACAGGGGAGGTTTCCACAACAAATCCATGCTCGATCGCATTTTCAAGTTCACGAATATTTCCTGGCCAACGAAAACTTTCTAGGGCCGTCAGTGCTTCAGGAGCTATAGACTCGATATGGGAACCATGCAATTGATTGAACTTATCGATAAAATGATTTACCAGGCCGGTAATGTCATCTTTACGTTCTCTTAAAGGGGGTAAAAATATCGGCATGACGTTAAGTCTATAATAAAGGTCCTCTCTGAATTTTCCCTCTCGAATCATCTTTTCAAGATCACGGTTAGTGGCTGCAATAATCCTAACATCCGATTTCACCTCTCTAGCACTTCCTACGGGGGTGAAGGTATGGTCTTGCAATACCCTTAAAAGCTTTACCTGTGTCGCAGGGCTAGTATCGCCAATCTCATCTAGAAAAAGTGTTCCTTTGGCTGCGTATTGAAACTTTCCAATGTGTCTTTGGTCGGCACCTGTAAAGGCCCCTTTTTCGTGTCCGAATAGTTCGCTCTCAATTAAATTCTCAGGAATAGCTGCACAGTTTACTGCGACAAAGGGCCCCTCTTTTCTTGGGCTATTAAAGTGAATGGCTTTAGCGACTAATTCTTTTCCTGTTCCATTTTCTCCACGAATTAAGACCGAAGTGTTGACGCGGGTTAGTTTTTCTACCAGCTGAAAAATACGTTTCATCTCTCTACTTTGTCCAATACATTCTCGTCCCTCTCCAGGGTTCAACATTGGAGCCGAAAGACTTAATCTATGAATAAGATCATGGGCCTGTTTTGCCTTGGCCACCACATCAAGAAGCACCAACTCATTAATGGGTTTTTCAATATAGTCAAAGGCGCCATCTCTCATTGCCTCTACGGCATCTTTGACATTGGCGTGAGCGGTAATCAAAGCCACTGTAATAGCGTATTCATGGTCGCGAATATGTTTTAATAGTTCCAATCCGGTAAGGCGAGGCATTCTAATATCACAGAGAACTAGCGCATAGGAGGTCTGCGAAATCTTTTGGGCCGCCTCCATTCCATCGCAGGCTTCATCAACGTGATAACCCTTGGCAGTGAGCAGACTTACGACCTGTTTTCTTAGCGATTCCTCATCATCAACAACTAAAATAGAATACATGTTTCGGTACCCCCCCGGACAGGTAGCCTTGTTACCTCTGAAAAAAGGTGAGCGAGGTATAACAGAATCTAAAAATAAAACAATATATAGCCTTACAATAGGTGGCTAATGGTCTGAATATATGAATGAAATATGAGTGGTGTGTCCCAGATAAAAATCCCTGAAATGGACTATTTAGAGTGAATAGGAAGTGAAAAGGTAACTGTGGTTCCTTGGCCTTTTTCACTTTCGATTTTCAAGTTGCCTTGATGAAGTTGGACAAAATAGTTGGCTAGGTAGAGTCCCAGTCCGGTGCCCTGACTTTGCTCAAGTACACTAGGAGATCTAAAAAACTTTTCTGTGACCCTTGGAAGATCCTCTTTTGAAATTCCAATTCCGGAGTCTCTTACAGAAACTAAAACTGAGGTCTTAGTTTCTTCGGTGCGAATGGTAACGGAAGAATTTTGATTGCTATATTTAATCGCATTTTCAATTAGGTTAGTAATCACCTCTTGAATCAGTTTGGAATCACCTTCAATAGAAAAGAGGGGTTCTAAATCCATTTTCAGCTCTATTTTTTTTTCATCGGCTAGAAATGTTAAATCTGAAACACTCGTTTCAACTAATCTATTTAAATCGATAACCTCTTTTGAGGCCTGAAGCGACATCGATTCTAATCGTGTAATTTTTAAAATATCGGAAATAAGTCTGGATAGATCACCGCTGGTTCTATCGATTCCCTTTAGAGAATCTGAGACGTCATTAGTCAGATCTTTATTCTCAGTCATGAGGCGATGGGTAATAGCTTTTATTTTTGCTATGGGGGTTTTTAGATCGTGGCTGAACAGGGAGATAAAATTATTTTTAAATTGATCAAGCTCTTTAAAGTTTTTCGCCTCCTGCTCTAGAAGCCATTGTGACTCCTCTTGTCTTCTTAGTTTATATCCTAATAGGATTAAGTGAGTCCCCATGACCGTTGCAATGACATTTGAAAAGCCAAGCCAAAGTTGTAGTTCAGAGAACAAAAAAAGCTCTGTAGTCGCAATAAGAAAACAGAAAATGACTAAAATAATCCAAGCTAAAGTTAAGGGATAATAAAGAATAATAAAAACGGAAATAGCGAGTGAAACGGTGGCACTAATTAAACTATAGGACCTAGGTAATAGTTTAATCTCATGATGATTAATGAAGGTATCAATAATATTAGCCTGAATCTCTAGCCTCGACATCTTACCCATGGGTGTATTGAAGTCGGAAGAGGGGGAGCCCTCTTTTCCTACAAGAATAATTTTGTTTTTGAAAACTTCAGAGTTAATTGGCTCGCTATTAAATAGGTCGGAGGCATTATAGTTGGGATAGGTTCCCGCAGGACCCCGAAAATCGATTCGAAGCGGTTCCACTAAATTGCGATTAATTGGAGCTGTGCTCAAAGCCTTTTGCACTGCTAAAGCAAGGGAGGTTCCATAAGAATAAAAAAGATAGCTCTGTCGAATAATATTATCGGTATCTGGAAATAAATTATTGAAGCCGTAATTATCTCCTAAAGTAAGTCTGGATGGAGGAATGAGCCGGTTTTCATCATTGATAGTTCCTGAAAATACCATGTTTTTAATAGGGAGCTCGAAGGGAGTTCGGTAATCCACCCAATCATAAAATTGTGTAAAGACTAAAAGCTTGGGGGAGGAAGGTTCTAATTTTTTGAGCATTTTTAAGTAAAAAGGACGGAGCCAGAGAGATAAATTGCCCTGTTCAATGGCTAAAGTATTCGTGGGGAATGTGGATCTCTCCTGTTGTAAAAGTTGAAAAATTTTGGCGTCGCTGACACGAATTAAAACAATTTCGGTTTCATTTTTTTTAGTTCCTCGTAGTTTAAAAAATTGGTCGTAAAGCCATTCATCTAAATTACCGAAGGGCAAAAAAATCAGGATCACACAAACGGCTAGCCTGAGAATGAGGTTAAACTTAATCATGGCGGCGCATCATAGCAAAAACAGAGATGAAAACAACTGGAGGATTATTAATTTCGCCGCTGTACCTAAGCAGGGCTAAAGGGGTGTAGGTTAAGTGTAAATAAGAGGGCAGCTTTAAAGTCTAACTCCAAACATGAATTCTAACCCACTGATACTAGTGTCATTTCCTAAACGATTCACAAGCCATTTGAGCTCAACCATGAAGGGATTAAATTCAAATCCGGTTTCAATAACTATACTTGGAAGAAAAATGGTTTCTTCATACGGAGAATTGGCTGTCAAAGAACGATACCAAGCGGCAGTACTCACTCCTGCACCTAGACCAAAAGAGGCGTTCTCTGAAAATCGCCACATTCTACGGACCATTCCTTCGACATCAAAAACGTGCACAGAATTTAATATATATTTATAACCTACAAAGCCTCTGAGCATGAGTGGAATATTTTCAGTCATCTCTGAATAGTCGTAATCGAAAAAAACGCCTCCCTGAAAACCAAAGTCATTAAAGTATTCTCCAATGGGTGCCTTAGTTGTGGCATCTAGTTTTGGCTCAATATAAAAATTTCCACCAGCGGCAAAGGCCACATGAAATATTCCGGCATCAATTCTTGGATCCTTATCGGTTCCAAAATAGCGATTCTCTTTTTTCTGTTTTTTTGCGGGTGTGTTCTCAATAGAGGGAATAGCTGGCATTCCCTGTTTCGCCGGTTTTAATTCCTCTATAGGTGGTGCTGAAT
>JABMMY010000250.1 GCA_013205415.1 Deltaproteobacteria bacterium | reverse complement strand
GTCAGTGTAGTCTCGGTGATCAATTCACTCCAAAGTTTTGGGCAGATCCATATTTTGACAGCGGGAGGTCCTATGGGCGAGAGCACCACCTTAGTTTATAATCTATACCGAGATGCCTTTGTTAAATTCAGAACAGGATTAGCGTCTAGCGAGGCGGTGGTACTTTTTATTTTAATTATGGGGGCCACCGTTTTTCAGTTTCGAATGGCAAAAAAGAGAGTCCACTATGGATAAACTAACCATGAGTCGAGAGAATAAAAATAGAATGGTAGCTACCTTAGTTTTATTGGTACCTGCGGCTATCCAGTGTTTCCCTCTATTTTATCTTTTATGTGTCTCTTCGAAAAAGGGAGGGGAGGTCATTCAGTATCCTCCGAGGCTTTTGCCGGAACAACTCACCTTGATTAATTACCAGGAGGCACTTAGCTCTGCCCCCTTGGTTAGGTTTTTGCTTAACTCAGCTCTGGTGGCCACTTCGATTACCTTTCTGCAGGTATTTACCTCCGTGCTAGCGGCGTACGCCCTTTCGAGATTAGAATTTAAGGGAGAGAGATGGGTGATGGCATTAATTGTAGGAACGATGATGATTCCAGGTGAGGTGACTATCATTCCAAACTATTTCACCCTCGCATCCTGGAATTGGTTAAATACCTATCCCGCCCTAATTTTACCCTTTTCGGTCAGTGGATTTGGTATTTTTCTGCTTTACCAATTTTTTAAAACCATTCCAAAGGAGTTAGAGGAGGCCGCAATGCTTGAGGGGTGTTCACGATTGCGTTTTCTTTTTCAGTTCATGGTGCCCTTGTCGTTACCCGCGATTACCGCCTTTGCAATCTATTCTTTTGTCGGAGCGTGGAACCAATACCTATGGCCACTGATTGTAACTCAATCTACCGAAATGCAGACGGCACAAATAGGTATCGGTATGTTTCGATCTCAGAATGAATCTATGAGCTGGGGAGTGATTATGGCGGCAACTGCGATGCTCATTTCGCCTACCGTTTTACTATTTATTGCAACGCAAAAACAATTTGTTCGCGGCATTACTATGAGTGGAATAAAGGGATAGTTAATGAAGCTTTTAAGTCTTCTTATATTATTGAGTGCGCTGAATCTCAATGCGGCTCCTCTGAAATTAACCTTTTGGCATTCGATGTCGGGTGAAAAGGGGAAACTTTTAGGCGGCTTAATTAAAACCTTTAATGAATCACCGCAATACAAAAGCACATACCAGGTGGTTCCACAGTTCGTAGGTACTTATGACGAAGGATTGAATAAAATAAGGACTTCATTGTTAGCAGCCCAGGGCCCTCACATTGCGCAGATTACAGATATTGGAACTCAGGTGATGATAGATACGGGAGGGATTATTCCTCTTCAAGAATTTATTGATAGGGATCCCGAATTTCCCATAAAGCAGATTCTGCAACCGATAAAGAGATATTACGAGGTGAATGGAAAATTATATTCATTGCCCTTTGCTACCTCCAATCCCATTCTTTATTACAATAAGGATGCCTTTGAAAAGGTGGGTCTTAAGCGTGCCCCTAAAACCTTTTCAGAATTAAAGGAGTGGTCAAAAAAACTTACCGATCCGAGTGCTAAAACTTATGGCATTACCTGGCCACTCAGTAGTTGGTTTTTTGAGCAATTCATCGCAAGGCAGGGACAGGTTCTTTTGAACTATGGCAATGGACGTGGGCAGAGGGCCACCGAGGCGCTTTTTCTTTCTCCAGAGGCAATTCGTTTTGTCACCCTCTGGAATGAGATGGTTCAGGAAAAAACATTTTCCAATGTGGGGAGAGGGTGGGATCCTGCAGAGGCTAATTTTCTAGCCGGTAGAGCAAACATGCTTATTACCTCCACGAGTGATGTCTTTGAGATTGTAAAAAAAGCCCCCTTTCAATTGGGAACGGCTCCGATTCCCACCGCCGATAGTAGGACGCTGGGAGGGACTATCGTAGGGGGGAATTCTCTTTGGATTTTAAAAGATAAACCTGAGCAGGAGATTAAGGGTAGTTATTTGTTTGTAAAGTTTATGGCGAGTCGAGAGATCCAAAAGAGATGGCATATGGGTACCGGGTATTTTCCCATTCGAGAGGATCTGATTATCGAATTAGAGAAGGAGGGGTTTTATGAAAAATTTCCCGCAGCTAAAACGGCAATCTTGCAGTTAAAGAGTTCGGCAGGAATGGCGGCCACCGAGGGAGCTCTAATGGGTGTTTTTGCAGAATCCAGAGATCATATTGAAACAGCGATTGAAAGAGTGTTGGCCCATCGAATGAGTGTGGAGGAGGCTCTGGCTCGGGCTAAATTTCAAACCGATGATGCGCTAAGAAGGTATAATCGTTTTTTAGAAAAGCGAAGGTAAGATAGCAATTCCGGTATTGACGATTTCACCTAGAGAAATTAAAAACTAAGGATGAATATCACTACAAATCAAGATCTCATCGCTCAACTGGAATGGCGATATGCCGTTAAAAAATTTGATTCTCAGAAAAAAATTTCTGAACAGGATTGGAAGGCGATAGAAAAATCGTTGCTTTTGACCCCCTCCTCTTACGGCCTTCAGCCATGGAAATTTATTTTAGTTGAGAATCCGCATTTAAGAGCCAAGCTAACTCCACTTAGTTGGAATCAATCTCAGGTGGCCGAGTGCTCTCATTTTGTAGTTTTTGCGAGTAAAAATGAGATCGATGAGGCCTATATTTCCAAGTTTATTGCACTTAATGCCTCCACAAGAGGGATGCCTCCAGAAAAACTAGAGGGCTATAAAAAAATGATGGTGGCCGATCTCGTGACCGGAGGACGAAGTAAAACCATTTCCGATTGGGCGACTCGCCAATGTTATATTGCACTCGGAAATCTTATGACTACAGTGGCGGTCATGGGAATCGATGCCTGCCCTATGGAGGGAATTGAACCTGCAAAATATGATGAGGTTTTAAATTTGGTAGGTTCGGGGTATCAAACCTGTGTGGCCTGCGCCGTAGGGTATCGCAGTGCTGAGGATGTCTCTGCTAAATTAGTTAAGGTAAGATTTCAATCTGAAGAGGTTTTTATCAGAAAATAAATGGTTACAGCGATCTCTTCTAGATATCATCTTTATGAGATCTGTTTTAGTGACCGAGACTAAACTGAGGTGGGCTCATCGGAATCGGTGAGCGCTTTTTTGAAGTCTCTAATTCCTTTTCCGAGGCTTTTTCCCAGTTCAGGAAGACGCTTGGGGCCAAAGACAAGAAGAGCGATGATGAAAACGACTAAAAGTTCTTGAAATCCTAAGTTCATAACCCCATTTCTACTATGACTGAGTGAGTTAGGTCAACTTTTGCTTGTGTCTTTAGTGCAGCATCTGAAATAATAACCCTATCCCTTTTTTTACCCTTATTTTTTGAATTGGAAAGCTCATGAAAATACTTGGTATTTCTGCTTACTATCATGACAGTGCTGCGGCTCTCATTGAAGATGGCAAGATAGTAGCTGCCGCTCAGGAGGAGCGATTTACTAGAAAGAAACATGACAGTGCCTTTCCTGTAAAGGCCATCCAGTATTGTTTAAAAGAGGCTAAAATCGATATGGATGGTATTTCGGCGGTTGTTTTTTACGATAAACCGCTGACCAAATTTGAACGTCTTTTAGAAACCTATCTTTCCTATGCGCCCAAAGGGCTACCCTCTTTTCTGATGGCGATGCCAGTTTGGTTGAAGGAAAAATTATTTCTTAAGGCCACCTTAAAAAAAGAGATCAAGGCACTTTTGAAAAATAAAAGATCAAAGTTGCCACAGCTTTTATTTACAGAACACCATCAAGCTCATGCGGCCTCGGCCTTTTTTCCGAGCCCATTTCAGAGGGCGGCGGTGTTGTGTTTAGACGGAGTCGGGGAGTGGGCTACCACCTCGGTGTGGTTGGGAGATAAAAATAAATTGGATCTCCAATGGGAAATTGAGTTCCCCCATTCTCTTGGCATGCTCTACTCGGCCTTTACCTACTACACGGGCTTCAAGGTTAATTCGGGAGAATATAAACTGATGGGGTTGGCCCCCTATGGAGAGCCTAAGTATGTCGATTTAATTTACGATAAATTAATGCTCTTAAAGGAAGATGGCACCTTCCGGCTCAATATGGAATATTTTAACTACGCCGTCGGATTGACCATGACCAGTAGTAAGTTTCACGATCTTTTTGGAGGGGAACCTCGAAAACCGGAGGGAAAGGTCACTCAAAAGGAGATGGATCTTGCGAGATCCGTTCAAGAGGTTACCGAGGAGATAGTGCTGCGACTTTCGCGCACTCTGCATAAGGAGCTAAAAACGGACGCACTTTGTTTGGCAGGGGGTGTGGCCTTGAATTGTGTGGCGAATGGGAGATTGTTGCGTGAAGGGCCCTTTAAAAAATTGTGGATTCAACCCGCTGCAGGAGACGCAGGAGGCGCGCTAGGCTGCGCCCTTGCGGCTTGGTATCAGTACTATAACAACCCGAGAGAAGAGCCTGAATCGACGGTAGATCGCATGCAAGGGAGTTATTTGGGGCCTGCTTTTGAAAACACTGAAATCGCAGCTACTTTAGATTCGCTTGGAGCGAAGTATGAAACCTTAGTCTCTTCAGATCTCAATGAAAAACTGGCAGAAATTTTAGAAAAGGAAAATGTAGTGGGATGGTGCCAGGGAAGAATGGAATTTGGCCCTCGAGCCCTGGGGGGACGCTCTATTATTGGAGATCCTAGAAGTCAAAAAATGCAGTCGATAATGAACTTAAAGATCAAATACCGTGAATCCTTCCGTCCCTTTGCTCCAGCCGTGTTGGCAGAGGAGGTTGAAAATTATTTTGAATTAAAGGACCCAAGCCCTTACATGCTGATTGTGGCACCTATCGCTAAGCAACATCAGAAGATGATGACGAAAGCAGAGGAGCAGCTTTTTGGTATCGATAAGCTTAATATCCCACGTTCTAGCCTTCCTGCCGTTACCCACGTCGATTATTCTGCGAGAGTGCAGACCGTTCATCAGGAGACCAATCCCAAGTTTTATGATCTTTTAAAGGCCTTTAAAAAGAGAACCGGTTGCGCAGTGCTAGTAAATACAAGTTTCAATGTGCGAGGAGAGCCTATCGTTTGCACTACCGCCGATGCCTACCGGTG
>JABMMY010000249.1 GCA_013205415.1 Deltaproteobacteria bacterium | reverse complement strand
ATAGCAATATTTTTATTAATGCTCAAAGGGCCACAGGATCCTTCTTTTCACTGAACAATAATAATGAAGCGATGGCTCTGCTGCCGAAAATGATCCGGAAGTTTGATGACCCTTTAAAACCTAAAGATGTCGCAAGCGCGCTTGGCGTGTCGGAGGCCGAGGCTAAACAGGTTATCCCTACGGGTGAGAATGCGATCGATAGAACTACCTTTGAAGCTAAATTTTGTAGCTTAAGAGTCGGTTCTACCTTGGGAGGCAATGAGACACAGAGTCGCGAACAGCTTAAAACAGAAACCGGAAATAGGGACGTCTTAACCCATCGCCGTTAGTCGGGGCCAGGTATCAAAGTTAGGGCCTCAGATTTTGATAGTAATCATAAAGCTCTAAATCAAATGAAGGTAGCGCCTCCACCTCAGGAGAGAGTCGAAATTGAGATTGGCAGCGATAGCAGCAGCCCACATCTCCCACCCTTTTATAGAGCCACCAGTCGATCACCGTGACTAAAAGTAAAGAGATTCCATAGGTAAAAAAGCTGAGAATAATGCCAATGGCCATTAAAGAGATTCCCAATTTTCGATTGAAATCTTTTTGGCGATACAGGTGAGCCGAGCTGCAGTGGGGGCACTGATTAAAATGAAAGGATTCTTTAAAAGCATCGGTAGCATTAACAAAAATATCTGCGTGACACGAGCCGCAGGATTTCATTGAAAAGACTTCAAGTGAGAACTCTTGAAAGCTATGGCAGTGGGGGCAAAAACTAGAAAACTCCATCTACATTGAAATACCATAATAGGCGGCTAAATAAAGACTTAAAATTTCACCCGTCACCACAAATAAAACTGCCACATATAGAATACCCGTTGCCGATTGTGTCGACCTCATTTTAACCGTCTCCCAAATGGGATAAACTAGTAATAAGGGGCCCAGTAGCCCCCATGACCATCGCATGAGTACAAAAATTCCAGTCGACGAGGAAAATAGGTATTTAAAAATTTCTATTTGGGATTTTCCACGGATCAAGGAAAAGACCCCGTAACTTCCAAAAACAAAACGCACTCCAATAAGAATCACCAAGACTAAACAGATTCTTTTTAATTCCTTGATAGAAAGTTTGGGTTCTACCAGGTACCAGTGACCTAAAAGCATGGCATTCATTGCGAATCCTAAAAGTAGAGTCGAAAGAACGGCGTTAATCATCATCGGTATGTGAAGAGGGTAGGGATGGACTGTAGTGACCTCTAAAACGATAGCTCCTAGGGCAGACAACACACCCAGAAAAAAGGCGGCTAGGGGCGTACGGTGTCGAGTGCCTACGGTGAAAGAAAATAGGGTCATAAAACAGACGGAGGCAATTAACCAGTAGGAGGCCTCTGGATCTAGAAAACTTCGTCCTACTAAAAGGAAACTTAGGAGAGAAATAATGATAGCCCCTAGACCGTGATAGATAAAATAGCGCCTCCCCAATTCAACCTGGCGAATGACACCAAAGCTAATAAAGGTCCCACAGGCTAGGTAGTAAAAAAAATCGAATATCACCTGTTTAATTCCCACAGACCCTCATTTCTAAATAAGCACCAGCTACAAACACAGGCTCTCATTGTGAAAAAAATTCTAACGAAAAACTTAAATTGGTATAATGGTACCTCTAGTTAATTCAGAAGTCACCTCTGTGGCCGCGATCATAAAGTCAAATTGACACTCTCAATGAATTTCCAATAAAATAGAGTTTCATGAATGCAATGGTAAATCTTAACGGGCATCTGTGTGGGCCAGAGGACGCAAAAATTTCGGTCTTTGATCGTGGTTTTTTATTCGGAGATGGCGTTTATGAAACTGGAAAATCGGTGAATCGTTGTTGTCTATTTTTAGAAGACCATTTATTGCGCCTAAAAAGATCTGCAGGAAAATTGAAGATTCCGGTTCCATTCACCGATGAGGAGCTAACCGAGGAGATCTACCGCACCGCTAGAGCCTTGGGTCGGGAACAGGCTTCATTTCGGGTGATTCTTTCTAGGGGCGTCGGCCCTGTTTTAGGACTTGAATCGTTTGAAGACCTAACCCCTACCTGGGTAATTATTTTTCAACCCCTGTCCGATAAATTAGATGGCTTGAGAGAAAATGGAATTAAAATTTTAACTTCAACTATTGTAAGAAACTCTATTTCAGCTCAGGACCCTAATATTAAAACTAGTAACTACCTAAATAGTTTGTTGGCATTGCAAGATGTAAAATCTCGTGGCGGAGAGGACGCGATATTATGTGATAGCAAAGGGCATGTCGCAGAGGGCACCACCTTTAGTCTATTTGGAGTGACCCCATCGCAAACTTTAATCACCTCTTCTTTAGAGGTGGGAATTTTAGACAGCATTACCCGGCGCCAAGTTTTAGAACTTGGAAAAAAGTTTTTAAAAATAGAGGAGGGGTTTATTCCTCTATCTCGATTTCAAGAATGCACCGAGGTATTCATAGCCAGTAGTATTAAAGAGATTGTTCCGGTGAGAGAATGGGATGGGAAAAAATATTTGCTGCCAGGTAAGGTCACAGAGGTTCTTAAAAAAGGGTTTAAAGATAGGATACAGACCTATATCTCTACCCATCCTAAGTATTGAAAATGCTAACTTAACTTTGTTACTACCTAGCTTCTTCATTTGCAATCTGCTAGTTTTGCCACCCAATTGAAAGTGAGAAGTGAGTGCGCCTTCTAATAGTTGTTATCTGTTTATTTTTAAGTTCCTTTGCGCTATCGGCAATTGAGGTTGAACAGGTCGAAGCCTGGTCAATCACCCATCCCTCAGCCCAGGTCGAAGATTTTTTAGACTGGGTAAAGATTAAGGACCCTTCACAGCTTTCCTGGTTTACCCTAATGAGAAAAACAGAAAGTTCTCAAGGAGCCACTCCCACCGATCCTAGGGCCATTGTTTTTGGTCCCACCGCTAAATTTATTTTCACCTTCAATGGGGCCCCTACCTCCAAGGGGTACCAGGAAATTGAAATGATTTTTTTTCGTGAAATTCCACAGGCCAGATGGGAGATGAGAAAACTTTCTTTTTCTCCTCAAGATAAAAAAATGTTTTTTCCGGTCCCAACCCTCCCCAATGTCTTTCCTGCCATCAAAATCCTGTACGACCTATCTGGAATCAATATGATATTTGGAAAGGGGCCTACGGCGAGAATGATGATGCTATTCCAGATTTCGATAATGATAAATATGCAGGTGGGGGTATTTCAGAAGAGCAGCTGATAGTTCGTAAAAAGGAGTGGCTCGACTTTAGAGAATTTCTTAAAAATAAAGATAGCCACTCTCGCTATGGTAAACTTGAATTTGCAGAGGGTTCTCCTGTCTCTCCCTACAGTCCATCTGGAAGAAATTTTAATTATCGTTTGCGACCCAATTTAAAATTGACCGAATCCCTAATGTCTCTTCATGCTAAAACACTGATCTCAAAACTTAAAGAACACCCTGAGTTTAATAAAGAGAAAAAATTGTTATTAGCGAGTCTACTTCGCTGTGAAGATCATATTGATCCTAAAAATATTGCAGAACAAAATATATTTACCGAATTAGAGGCCAGATTTTTAAAATGCGATAAGGGCACAGTTCCTTGGAATCACAAGGGATACACAGGTGACATGTCACATCGGCATTATCTGCTCTATCTTCTGGGATTGGAACACTCCGATTTTTCTTTGGAGAGACGGCCCACGAAATGGTCATATTTTGGAGGCGAACTTTATAGCGAAGAGAGTTTGATGCTGGATCTATATGCCTCTATTAAGAAAGAGGATCCTAAGTTATCTGCCTTTCACTATTATGATCAATACAGTCGAGAAATGACTCTTCCAGAGGGGGCCACCGAAGATCTTAAAACGGTACCTGAACTATGT
>JABMMY010000248.1 GCA_013205415.1 Deltaproteobacteria bacterium | reverse complement strand
GAATGGGGCTTGCCGTCTGTCGAACGATTGTAGACCGACATGGAGCTAAAATGAGATTGAGCTCCCATGCCAATCGAAGCCTCCTTTGTATTGAGTTCCCGATTTAGTTCCAAGCGAACTTTTTTTAAAACTAAAAAAAAATCTAAAGAGATAAACTCTGCAGAATTTATAGAACTTGAAACGGTACTAAATCCAACCCACAAAAAACCGATAGCTCAGGTGATTTTTAAAGATGACTTCATTGCCGAGAGTCGACCGATTCAGTGCCGATCTAAGACGCGCTACTATTTTCATTTTCCGACAAAAACAATTAGTCGCGAGTCAATAAATCTACCCAGACTCCGTGGGCGCTATTTATGTTGGGATTAAGCGTTCTGAAGGCCAGAATGATATCTTTTTCACCCTCTAAAGAAACTCGAAATGGCTCCTCTCTATGGTCATTATTTAGAGCGGTGCTTTTAAAAAGTATTCGAGAATTGCCTCTGATTTCACATTGCACATTGGCCCCAGAAGCGTAATCCGGATAACCACATTTTCCAGATAGAAAGGGGCTATTATTTTTCAGTCTGATTTTAATTTCTGAGTTCGCGTGAGTTCCGAGTCCGGAGGTATAAATAACCCCCTTAACTATGATCGGTTTTCCATCGACCCCTTCATTCTTGTGGAGTGTTCCATAATCTTGATGATCACTTAATATTTCAAAGTCCCGGAAGTTTAATTGTCGCCCTCTCCAAAAAAGAAAAGAATCTGTTCTAAATACGATGACAAGATAGAAACATAAAATGACCCCACTCACCGGATAAAATAGCGGTATGCGGTGCTTTGTTTTTTTAATTGTGATCTGGCCCGACCTTTTCTTAAGGCGGTTTTTTGTGGCCGGTTTTTGTGCTACCTGTTGCAGTTTTTCATTGAGCTTTTGGAACCCTAGAAACACCCCATTCGAAGAGCCACGGCTTTGCAAAAAAATAATAATGCCACCGATAAATACAAACAACAGTGAAACCCATTTAAAAAAACTCCATGTCCATGAGGAGCCGAAGGTTAATTTTAGGTCGGTCGTAGTCGGAACTATTCCTAGGTATCCAGGGCTGACAAGAAATAAGGGTTCCCCACCGGAAGAGGTAAATGAGGGATGATAGGCATACTTTAAAAAATGGGCAACTCCAGGACAGTCTGTGTGAAAATAGATCCCGGAAAAATCAACCGAGGTCGTAGGGTGACAGTCCTGTTTCGTGGTCCACTGATTTTCCTTTGGAAGGTTATCCTTTTGTTGGCTTGTTACCAGAAAGGGGCTGCCTTTTTGATAGGTTTTAAACCAGTCCCAAAATTTAACTCTCCAACCTTTAAAAGAGATACTCACTGGACGAGTGATAAATGTTTCGGCCATGTGAACAGGGTCAATACTTTCGAAAACCGTCCAAGGTGCAAAGGTAAATTTACTTTTTAAAAAGGAGCTCTCTGTAGCAGCTTTTATAGAGCGTGCAGAGCTGAGAATAATCTGATTAACACCTAGTAGGGAGAGACGATCCTGCGCTTGTATCAATCCGAAATGCATGCAAGGCCAGTTTGCAAATGGGCAACTAGAGTTCTCGCTAATCTCTGACGTTAAACTATAAATCATGGGAGCCAAAACGGTAGACTGAAGATAAAGGCTTTCGGTAGTAGCTCGATTGGCAAAGTAAGGGAGCATTTCAAAAACACGCTCGGTTCCTACAAAATTATTTTTAACATGGTGTTCATAAGCTACGCGGGGGTCTGAGAGCTTTCCGCGAAGAGCGTTAGACAGCCTCAGTAGGGAGTGATAATTATTTTTGGTTTCCCAGCCGGAGTAGTTCCACTCCATCCAGATAGGAAATTTTACAACCTGAGATATTTCCCATGGAATTAAAAAGGCCACTATCATTGTGGTTAGAATTAAAATTAATCCTTTTTGAAGGGGACGAAATACTAAGGCAATTAAAATTCCTATGGTGATACCCCAGAAAAGATGTATCTGCGGAATGGCTCTGACATCAACTAAATGCAAGGCTCGAAATAAAAAGAAAAAACCTAAATAAACTAGTCCGGAACCAAACCAAAAGAGAGAAACTCGAATTAATAAATTATCACGCCGTTGAAAATTTCTGTAAGAAAGAGCAATAACACAAGCAAAGAATAGAAAAATAATGGGATCCCAAATCCTTGGCATTAATTCTTGAGTCCAATCCTGAAATGCCCAAAGGAAAAAGTGGGGCGTGACCCAAGCATTGGTGATTATCATGGGGCCCACAAACCAGGCTGATAATGTGAATGAGAAAACGGCGCTGAGAAAACAAAGGCTTAGTCGAAATCGAAATGTATTTTTGGGGTGAAGAAGTGCAATTAAAAGTATAAGAAGGGGAACTCCAAAATAAATATATCCATGTGAGATGGCAACGGCAGAAAATAGCACGCTAGATTTCCAGGGAATTTTTTTCCTGTTTATTTCAGACCATAAGACCCCACAACCTAAAAACAAAAAATTCAAAGCGTACATGTGTGAGAATTGGCCAGCTAACGTGGAGAGTGTATTACCACCCCACATCGAGTTTCCCTCATTTAAAATAACTCCCGAGGCGATTACAGCGGCTAATACAGGTCCAGGAAATCGCAAAGACATCAATCGCAACCCCGCCCAGACCGAAAGGGGTAGGGTGACTACCGGAATAAGGGTTCCTATATTGAAGGCCATTCCAATGGGAATCAGATAACCCAATAGAGCCATAAAGATAAAGGGAAGTGGAAAATAGTGAACTAAAAGACCCTCCCCTCCATTGTTCCCAGGATTCCAAGGTCGTGCGATTAGGTTTGGAATTCCATAATCGTGTAGTACCTTGACCGGCCAAAAATGGGAGCCGGTGTCCCCTCCGGTTGCAGGTAGCGAGTTAAATAAATTCTTAGGAATAAATATAGCAATAACGTAAACAGAGGCTACGACTCCAATAATCTCAGCAATAATTCTAAACCGTCGTAGACCTAAAATATTAAGGGGCTTACTGAAGCGCTGAATAAATCGAGTCGCCTTAATCAACACTTAGCCAACCCTCTTTAATTCTTGCTTTTCCAGAGCGGTGGGCAGGGTCTCACGGATAACGTACTGAGGCCGTCCTTTGCTCTGCATAAATAGTTTGCCAAGATAAATTCCCATCACACCTAAAATTAGAAGTTGCATCCCGCCAATCAGTAAAACGCTGGCAATCACAGAGGCCCATCCAGACACGCTATCATCGGTGAGAAATTTAATTGCCACTGCATACAGTAAATAAATAAATGAGGAGCCGGCAAAGAATGCACCCAAATATAAACTTAAATAGAGAGGGCGAATGCTGAAACTAGTAATCCCAGAGAGAGAAAGTTTCATCATTTTGAATAGAGTGTATTTACTTTCCCCGTGTTGTCTTTGGTCTTGGTGGTACCAGAGAGTTTTTGTTTTGAATCCCAACCAGGGGATAATGCCTCGCCAAAATAGTTCATTTTCAGTAATGGCACTACAGGCTTGAACTACTTTTTTATCCAGGAGTCTAAAATCGGCAGTTCCTGGTTCCACCTGAACGTCAGAAATTAACTTAAGCAGAAAATAAAAGGCCTGAGAGGAGTACCTTTTAAAAGGGGTGGTTTTGAGAGAGTTTTCTCTTCTTGAAATAACCACCTCAGCACCCTCTCTCCAAAAAGCTAACATTTTACTAATGGCCTCTGGTGGGTGTTCAAGATCGCAATCTATAGAGATGGTACAATTCCCCTTAGCATGATCGAGTCCAGCTTTTAGCGCTGCTTGGTGTCCAAAATTTCTAGAAAAAGAGATCCCCTTTACCTGGGGGTTAGCTATGGCAAGTTTTTGAATATTAATAAAAGTATTATCGGTACCTCCATCATCAATAAAAATAATTTCGTAATCCTCCTCTCGAAGTAATTGAGAGATACGATTAAAAATGGGTTCAATATTAGCCTCTTCATTGAAGGCGGGAATGATGATGGAGATGTTAGGTGTTGGCATGTGTAATCGAGATGATATGCTATTTATCGACTTAAAACTCTAAATGATTAAGGGGTTTTAACTTTCTGGTTTTTGAGTAATGCGGCGCGCCTATTGGGTGCTGTGATTTTAGATTTTGGCATAAAGCGAAATGGGTTAAAAGGGAAACAGGTCATTGGGTATCATGAGACAAATTAAGATCGAGGTCTTAATAAACAGGTGGGGTTAGAAGAGTGAAAGTTTTGATAACTGGAGGGGCGGGTTATATTGGCTCACATGCCGCACATGCTTTGATTAAATCGGGCTATAAGGTGGTGGTAGTAGATGATCTCTCTCAGGGTCATAAAGAGTTACTTCCCCTAGAGGCTGAGTTTTATCGGTGTGATATTGGGAATATTGCCGAGATAAGAGGTATTTTTAAAAAAACACAGGTAGATCAAATTTTACATTTTGCGGGATTAGTTTCTGTGAGCGATTCCGTAACCGATCCCTTGAGCTATTATCAAACCAATTTTTCTAAGGCGGCAAATTTTCTTAGCGTCGCTTTAGATTGCGGTGTGACTCAATTTGTTTTTTCATCGACAGCAGCCGTTTATGGAACTCCCAAGGAGATTCCAGTAAAAGAGACGAGTGCGCTAAATCCAGAAAGTCCGTATGGGGCTTCAAAACTAATGTTTGAGAGACTTTTACAGGATGTTGCAAAAAGCTCGAAATTAAAATTTGTAATTTTGAGATACTTTAATGTAGCAGGAGCTCATTCTTCGGGCGAGATAGGGCAAATTTCAGATAGTGCTACACATTTAATAAAAAGAGCCGTTGAGGCAGGGTGTGGAAAAAGAAATTCTATTGAAGTTTATGGGACCGATTATCCAACGAAAGATGGAACTGGAGTTAGAGATTATATTCACGTTGAGGACCTGGCAGAGGCTCATGTATTGGCATTGAAATATCTTAAGTCGGGTGGCGAAAGTGATATTTTTAATTGTGGTTATGGAAGTGGCTACTCTGTAAAGGAGGTATTAGCTATGGTGGAGAAGGTTTCTGGACAGAACCTTAATATAGTCAATAGCGCGCGCAGAGATGGCGATATCGCATCAATTATAGCCGACTCTTCCAAGATTATTTCTAAGTTAGGATGGAGGCCCAGGTTCACTGCTTTATCGGACATTTGCAACTCCTCCTTCGCGTGGGAAAAAAAATGTCTTGGTAGAAAATAAATAGCAATTAATTATTAGGAGCTCCACTTTGGATCCATTTCGAAATGGAATTGATTTGTGAGTTGGATAGCCGATAGTTATTTCTTGGCATTTGTCCAGAGGCTACAGCTTGGTATAGGGAGCTGGTCTGCGGATTTCCCGGCGTAATATAGTTTCTCACTCCTGAGTAGGACCCCATCTGCTGGTGGCATTGGATACAAGAGCTATTGAAAACAGAATTCTGTAGACTTGTAAAAGTTGCGGTAGCTTGAGTTTGTGGAGAGTTATAGTAGTAGGGATCTTCTTCGTTTCTATTTCCACAAGAGGTAAGAGCAAAAAGAGTGATAATAAATAAACAGATAAAGTTTAATCGTAACTTCAGAGTGATAGCTATTCCACCTATGATATTAATAAAGCCCATACCCATTAAGTAACAGCAAAAACTATTCCCACTAGCCTCCCCACAAAAAAGCAATGAAGACATTTAGAATCCACAAAAAAGGCCCAATTTTGTCTTTTATGACGGTGGCTATATAGTTAAGGGGCCTCTTTCCCTTAAAAGTGGATGAGGGTGAGATTTCGAAAGTTTAGGTACCCGATTTTATCTTTAGCGTTAAACATTTAGCTTTTGTCATTTAGCCTTAATTTAACATCTCGTATGATTGGGAAAGAACCTAAGGATTTACTGCGGTAAGCTCTCCGTTCCCTTTTATCGGGTGGGAGAGGGCTTCGTAGATGGAGTCGGCGAATTGATCGGGGCGATAGGCGGAGAGTACCTTTTTTCGGGCTCTATCGCCCATGGTTTTTTGGAGAGTTTGGTTTTCTAGGAATCGATTTACATAGTTAAAGGCCGATTCCACCGACCCTACCTCATAAACAAAACCTGTTTCCCCCTCATCCACTAAATCCCCTGCAGCCCCACAGGCACTACTTACTAAAGCTGGAAGACCACAACTAAAGGCCTCATTTACTACCAGCCCCCAGGTCTCAAACTCCGAAGGCACCACCAATAGATCGGCGGTAAAATACCAGTCTCTTGTTTCCATTTGATTTTGAAAGCCTAACCAATGAAGTCTGGGCAAGTTTTCGCATCGGGCCTTTAAAGCCCCCTCTAGGGGGCCGGAGCCAATCATTAAAGTATGCACTCGGCCCTTGGATAGTAAAAATTCATGAAGAGCGATAATATCTTGTGGCCTTTTTCTCTCAAATAATCTGCCTACAAATAACAAAACAAAATCGGTGTCTTTGATCCCTAAAGAGCTTCGTAATTCAGATCTTTTTTGTTCGGTTTGAGGG
>JABMMY010000247.1 GCA_013205415.1 Deltaproteobacteria bacterium | reverse complement strand
CCCTACGAATGCGTTGGAGCGTTTCTTCCCAGGCATCAGAAACCTCTTTATTAGCACAGGTCCCGTAAAGCTTTTGCAGTACAGGAATGGCATAGCTCCCTCCAGTAGAATTGGTGTGCAGACCTCTTCCGGGAGGTCTTAAAAAAAGTCGCAGTCTGTCAAGTGCTGAAATATTCATGGTGTAATCTTACCCAGTTCAATTTCTTATGAAAACCGGTTTTTTCACTTGTAGTAAAAGGCCGTTTATTTTATGAAATCCAAATGCCTTTGGACTTAACCGGACTTTCTAAAACCTATGCTAAAGATGGCAGCGGATTTCGTTTATTCCCGCTCGATCTTACTATAGAAAAGGGTGAGTTTTTCTGTCTTCTCGGACCGAGTGGTTGCGGGAAGACCACTGTCTTAAGACTTATCGGGGGATTTGAAACTCCCACCTCGGGCACCATCACTTTAAACCAAAAAAATATTACCCATCTTCCTCCGAATAAAAGAAACCTTCATACCGTTTTTCAACGCTATGCGCTTTTTCCCCATCTCTCTATTTTTGAAAATGTGGCCTTTAGTCTTCGTTTAAAAAAGGTCGCTAAGACCGAAATCGAAGAGAGAGTGGTGCAAGCTTTACGTTTAGTACAGATTGAGGATTTAAGGGATCGGCGTACCGATCAAATTAGTGGAGGCCAATCTCAAAGAGTGGCTTTAGCTAGAGCCTTGGTTGACCGTCCCGAGGTCCTGCTTTTAGACGAGCCTCTCTCCGCTCTCGACCCTGAACTACGTATCAAAATGAGAGAGGAATTAAAGGTCTTATGTAAAAAGGTGGGATTAACTTTCGTGATGGTCACCCACGATCAAGAGGAGGCTCTACAACTTTCCGATCGCATGGCTGTAATGCGAGATGGACAATGTCTCCAGGTCGGGACTCCCAAAGCTATTTACGAAGATCCTATCGATCCTTTTGTAGCCCGATTTATTGGTCAGGTGAATGAGATTACCGGCGACTTAATAGGAGATAGCCCTGAAACCTATGCTCTGCAATCTGCATTAGGCACCTTTAAAATCAAGAAAAATGGCCACCCTTTATCTAAAAGCATCAATCTTATTTTACGACCCGAAAAGATGAGACTCTTGAGACAGCGCTCTCAGCTGCAGGAGAACCTAATTGAGGGCAGTATTTGTGATCTCACCTATTTAGGATCTCGCACCGAGTATAGTGTGAAGGTAAAGGATAAAACTTTTAAGGTGTTTGAACAGGAGCTTGAGCGCCTCAAAAAAAGAAAACTCAATGTAGGAGACAACATTTATCTTACATGGAGAACCGAAGACGCTATTTTATTGAATCATCCCAATTCGTAAAGGAGTCGGCCTCATTTTAGACCCCAAATTAAAACCCTCAAAGCCCATCCCTATCACGGCATTTGTATTTATCGGATGGCTCATCCTAATGACCTTTTTGCCGTTTCTAATCATCTTGGTAATGAGTTTTTTAGAACGAACACCCTTGGGAACTATCTCTTTCCATTTCAACATCAATAATTATTTACGAAGTTTTGAATACATTTATATCAAAGTTCTTTTTAAAACGATCTGGTTAGCCCTTATTGCGACACTCACCTGTTTGATCGTGGGATTTCCCGTGGCCTATCACTTAGCTCGGAGTCGAGGATGGATGAAACAATTGGGGCTCATCCTTCTTTTTATTCCATTTTGGACTAATTTCATTCTCAGAATTTATGGCCTAGTTTCTCTATTAGGAAATCATGGATTGATCAATCAAGTGTTGCTCCATTTTGAATTAATTAAAACACCCCTTGAGATTTTATACACGCGAACTGGAGTCTATTTAGGATTGCTCTACAACTACCTACCTTTTTTAGTGGTTCCCATTTTTTCTGCGTTAGAAAAATTGGACCCCTCGCTAAGAGAGGCTGCCTTTGATTTAGGGGCTAGCCGTTTTCAGGTTTTTCGACGAGTTGTAATTCCTAATATTAAAGAGGGTATTTTTGTGGGAAGTCTTTTCGTTTTCATTCCTATGTTAGGAGAATACGTCATTCCCGATCTTTTAGGTGGCGCAAAAGAGGCTTTCCTAGGAAATATTATGGTGAGTCAATTCTTTGTAATGCAGGATTGGCCTTTTGGTTCGGCGATTGCGGGCATGTTATCGATCCTTTTATTAATGACCCTTTGGATTCAAAATAGGTGGTCGAGATCCAATGGATTTAAAAAGGGGGGGCTCGATGCGTAGATCCAATCCTCTTGTTGCCACTGTGTTTTTTATAGTTCTTCTCTTTTTGTATGCCCCTCTGGGT
>JABMMY010000246.1 GCA_013205415.1 Deltaproteobacteria bacterium | reverse complement strand
GTTAACATGAGCCCCTTGGGAATTAGCGCTCTAGCGACTCGGCCTTGTCCTTGGAGTTCGGCCTTTTCTAAATAACCCTTTTCGATCAAGGCTCGCACATGATCTTGTACGGTGCCGACCGCTTTATAACCGCAGTGAGATTGAATTTCACGATAAGAGGGAGGCACAGATCGACTCCGAATAAAACTCTTAATGAAATCAAAAACAACCTTTTGAGACTCTGTGAGTTGTGTTTTTTTAGTTGATCTATTAACCATATATCTGTATGGTACCTAGATGAGACATGTTTTGTCTAGCCATTTTATTAATACAGAGGCTTTACAAAATTTTTATGGTTTAGCCCAGGTCACATCCCTTCCGGGGGGATCCAAAACCCATCTGGCGTTTGAATGCTTATCAGTTTTTCTGAAAGCGGATCCCCCTGCCCCCTCAAAAGGATTAACCGATTCCCTTTCCTATTTTGTTTTTATCTCCGATGAAGGCTCGGTCTATCCTCCCGCGCTTCATGCGTTAGGAATTCCACTTTCTAGAGTGCTGATCATCAAAACCACCACCCCAGAACAGGTTTGGAAAACGGGTTTAGAATCCCTCCAAACCGGACTTTTCTCCTTTATATTTTTAAGGCCCTCTAAGATCTGCCCCACGGTTCATTTAAGAAAACTGCAACTTAGTTCCGAAAGAAAAAAGGCCAGGGTGTTTGTTTTGAGCGATCACAAATTACCTCATTGGACATTAAAGGCGTCTTTGATTGCTAAACAAGAAAGTACAAAAAGTATCGATATCTCCTAGATGTTATTTAAGTCCCCATGCATTCACTACAAAAAAATAAAAAAAGGGTTCTCTATTTCCCAAAGACCCTCTCCTCATTTACCGAAAGCTGTCTTTCTCTGACGCCCAAGGTTTATGCGATTAAAGAATCTCTTTATCTAGATATTGATCCCACGATAACGCTTTTTGGAGGGGAGGAGATTCTCTTTTTAAAGGCGACTCAACTGGCGTCGTCATTCGATCTACCCAACCAATTTGTTTTTACCGACCGATGTGAATGGGCCAAGGCCTTTCACACACAGCCTGAGGTGTTTCTTCCTGCAGGAAAAAGTCGAGACACTCTTTTACTTCTTGATATTACCCGTCTTGAGTTCATAGGTGATCCGCAGACCCTTGAAGATGAGGCCCCGTCTCGCAGAGATCTTATTCGTTTCATGAAACGTGTCGGAATAAAAAAAATTTCCGATTTTGCAGCACTGAGTCCCACCGCAATAGGAGGACGTTTTGGGAAAATGGGAGTGACTCTTTTGGATTGGGTGTCGGGAGAAGGAGAATTAATTCTGCCCCCTTTTATTCCCGAAGAAACCCTCATAGAGAGGCTTCAGACCGATGAGATCACATCACTAGAATCACTTTTACAATATTTGAGACCCACTTTAGATCGCATTAAAGTTAGACTTCAAGGACGATCTCAAATGGCAAAAACACTTCAGTTAAAATTTTATTTAGAATCCAGAAAAAAAATAGAAAAAAAATGGAGTCTTTCAGAGCCCACACAGGAGAGTGAAACACTATTTTATCTTCTGAAAGAGTTCTTAACGGAAATGATCTGGGACTCTCCCTTACAGACGCTAGAGATCATAATTACAGATACGATTCCTTATGTTCGAGGACAACTTTCCCTTTTTGAAAATAAAGAGGCTGTTTTTTCTGATCTCGCTGAGTACCTAACAAAACTTCGAGCCAAATTTGGTGAGGCTCAGGTTGGATTTCCCGCACTACAGGAGAGTTATCTTCCCGAGAGGTCTTGGCAGCCCGTTTGGCCACCTCAGGAGGTCACCTTTCAAATCCTTATGGAAAATGAAAAACACTATTCGACCTCCCATCGCCCACTATTTTTATTTATCCCACCCAAGATTTGCTACCCATTAGCCTCATGGAAACTCATTTCAACTGAAAATCTCATGACAGAATGGTGGACAGAAAAGGGAGGACGACGCTATTTCATCGCCCTTCCCCCTCAAGGAAACCG
>JABMMY010000245.1 GCA_013205415.1 Deltaproteobacteria bacterium | reverse complement strand
CTGAGGTCATTTTATATGTCAAAGACATTCCAAAATCGGAACAAAATCTTCAGTGGAAAAATTTAGTAGAGAGAGCTTCATTCGGATATATTTCAGGCCTTAAATCTGAAGGGTTCTCTGATGCTAAGCAAATGATGCAAGAGCTCATTCAGGAATTTCCATTTTTAAGAAACTACGCAAAGTTTGAGAAGCTTAAGGATGAAATTTATCTTACAGAATATGAAAAATGTTTCTCTAAAAACTTAGATATTCCGTATTGTACTCAGACTGCATTAGTATTTATGAATGATAAGATAGTTTCATCGGAACTCCGACAGAAATTAGCTTTTTTGATAAATTCAAGGTCTGAAAAATCACTGGAAAAATTATGTGCTATTTTAGATTCCTTTAAAGAAAAAAGAGGGTTTTTTATTAAGAGCTGCTTAAATAAAGCCGCCGTTGAAAAAAACACTTTAGCTCAGTGAGACGAGCATGAAAAATATAATTCGACTATTAAAGGTATTTTTAATTTGTGCGTCCTACTGCCGCAAAATCAAAATAACTCAACGTAAAAATCGGCCAGATGCCACTCAAAAAATTACCCAATTTAAGAAGGATTGGGCAAAATTATCACTGAATAATCTTGGTGTTGAACTCACTATTTCAGGAGCTCCGGTAAGTGAAGAGCCCATGTTGTTTGTGGGCAATCACCTAAGCTATCTAGATATTCCAGTTATTATGGCCGCGGCCCCTGTATCTTTCGTAGCGAAAGAGGAGGTCGGGCATTGGCCTATTATCGGGGATGGTTGTAGGGCTGTAGGAACTGTTTTTGTAAAAAGAGAATCATTAGACTCTCGTAAACAGGCGATCCTTAAGGTCGGGAATGCTTGTATCGATAACAAACAGAGTATGTGTCTGTTTCCTTCTGGAACCACAAGTCTATCTGAGGATGTCCCATGGAGACGAGGTGTTTTTGAAATTGCAAAGAGCCATCGTTTAAAAATTCAACCCTTTCGAATCACCTATAGTTCACTAGAAATTGCAGCTTTCATTGGGGCCGATGCTTTTATTCCCCATTTATGGAGGCTTCTTAATGCGTCGAAAATGCGAGCTGAAATTGAATTTCATGACCCGATAGAAATAAATCTGCCCGAAGAGGACTGTCAGTTTTGGCAAAACTGGACCAGAGAGATTCTTCAGAAAAATTAAAGAATCAGCGAAAATCCAAAGGACCAAACTTGTGGTGATGTAAACTGTAAAATAAGATTGGTAAAATCTGAGAGCCAATAATTAACGGCCATAGTGGGTTCGATATTATGTTTTTTTGTCGAGTAATTAACCTGTAGATGCAAAATTATTTGCTGTGAAATACTAAAATTTGAAGCGGTAATGATTGTGAAGTCTCCACCCTTGAATTGATTTGCCTTAGGGGTCAGAACATTTGATTCAATATTAAAGGTTTTGTCATAAACGTAGCCTAACCCCAAACCCAGCTGGGGTGTTTTATTTATACTATGAAGAATACCTCCATACGATAACCCCTCTCTCAGATCGGTATAGAGATAGCTAATATCAAAATCTCCTAATGAGTTGGCTGTTAAATTCTCATTTTTGTAGGTTAATCCGTATTGAGAAGCATTGCTCTTAAACCCAAATCCCACAAACCCACCATCGGTAGATTTTTTTTCTCCTATGCTCCCAAAATAACCAAAACCAAAACCAAATGATTTTGAGGCTGTTGCTATTCCAGTATAAAAGTTCTGAGGTTCCTCACCTCGTGTAGGTGAATAGGCCAATTGTAAAGAGGTGAGTGCTTCATTATTTGGAAGAGTCGCTGCATTCACGCATGCCGCTGAAGGTAATCCAGGAAAGATAAAGCTAACGGGTCCTAAAAAATTTCCATTAACAGGAATAGGATTGGGTAGAATTCCAATGGGTTTAGTAAAAGCGCGTGAGTGGGTTAGTAAAAATAAAAAAACGAGAACTAATTTAAAGGAATGGGATAAAAAGTAGTTATAGTTTCTTTTCACAAAATAATCATACTCGATTCTTCCTACTTTTAGAAAGTTCTTAGCAGAAATGATATTATTAAACTGGAGATTCTATGACAGGGTATTCACCGAACAGAGACTTCGATTTAAAGCCTTCCTTCTCGGTTTTTCAATTGGGGAAGAAGCTTTGCGTTAATTTGTGTTTTTTGTCGTTGCTTTCTTTCGTTCTTATATCCAGCGCGATCGCCAATCCTCCCACCGAACCTATTAAAAACCCAAGAGTGGACGGAAGGCATAGATCTACCATTCAGCTCGATTCCACAGAGCCCCAATTTTTTGTAATGAGTATGACCCAAAGTGGATTAATCGCTGAAAAAAGCAGCCAAATCGATGACCTTAAAAAGAGGATGAGAGAGGGTACCTTTGAATTCAATGATAATCGGCAGGTGAGTGGTCTCTATCATGAAAGATCGGATACCTATTTTGTATCCGAAGGGCATCATAGATTAGCCGCTGCTTTGGAGATTGCAAAGGGGGAGGGAGATTGGTCCTTCTTTAAAAAATTAGTACAAAAGGGTTATTGGGATAAAACAGAGACGGTTCCACAAAATAGATACCGTATCAAAATGAGAAGTTCATGGAGTAATTTTATTGGCTGTCGTCTCTTACTTTCACGCTTAGTTCCCACTAGAGGTAATCTGTTTAGTCGATAGATTTAAGTAAAAAATATTTCACAAGTAATACCACTAATTGATTAAACCAAATTCAGATAGTTTTCGATAGAAGGTTGCTCTAGGTAGTTTAAGGGCCGTCATAGCGGCATTTTTATCCCCTTGAAACTTTTTAATGGCCGAGTGAATAATATTTTTTTCAAACTCTTTGGTAAGAGCGTTGAAATCGTCGGAACTAACCTCATTTTTATCTAATCTACCAGTTTCTTTTCCTAGAGAATTAAATGTGGAGGGGTCATAAATTTCAATCTCTTTAATCATATTATCGGTGCAAAAAATAAGAGAGCGTTTAATCGTAGATTCTAATTGTCTGACATTTCCCGGCCAGTGATAATTAAGTAAGGTCTCTAAGGCGGCACTACTTAAAGTGGGCACCCTTAACTGTCTAGAGTATTTTTTAATGAAATAATGGGTCAGGAGCGGAATGTCCTCTTTTCGCTCTCTGAGAGGAGGAAGCCATAGCACCATGTCACTTAAACGGTAGATTACATCCTCTCTAAATCGTCCACTAGACATCAGATCTGACAGGGGCTGATTGGTCGCTGAAATAGTTCTGAAGGAAACCTTTCTAACTCTAGAGGATCCCACTCTTTCAATCTGTTTTTCCTGAAGAGTTCTTAAAAGCTTAGCTTGAGTATCGGGTGCTAAGTCTCCAATTTCGTCTAAGAAAATATCGCCACCATCGGCTAATTCAAATTTACCTGCTCTACTTTGTTTAGCATCGGTAAAAGCGCCTTTTTCCACTCCAAATAATTCCGCCTCCATCAGGCTTGAGGGAATAGCAGGCATGTTAACTACGACAAATGGGCGATTGCTTTCCTCCTCCTGTTGATGAAGTAGTCTAGCCATGATCTCTTTACCAGTTCCACTCTCTCCAAGCAGAATGACATTTAAGTGGGGATGATTCTTTAAAAGACTTACCTTCTTTAATAGTTCTAAAATAACAGGTGATCCACCAATAAAATCTATCGGCATCGGATTAATTAAGGGATTTAGTTTTTCTATTTTCTTTTTAAGTTCATGTTTTTCCAAAGTTCGATTCACTAAATATAGGAGGTCATCTTTTTTGAACGGTTTAGAAATAAAATCGGAAGCTCCATGACGTAAACACTCAATGGCCTTTTCTACCTTTTGTTCCCCGCTACAAAAAATAATTTCCGTCTCTGGAAATTCTACCTTCCACCTCTTAAGAAGATCTAGGCCGTAAACTTCGGGCAGATGAAGATCTAAAATAACTAAAGGGATCGTTTTTCGTTTGAGAACCGTATAAGCGGCGGCCGAATTAGAGAAGGTTTCAACACGATAAAAGGGAGCTAAGGCAGACTCCATGGCCTGGAGAAGAATCAAATCATCATCGACCACTAAAATTTCATGTTGGGTTGTCATTAATAGTGTTTTGTGTGAACTGAAGCCGGGTTTGTAACAAATATACTGCGATGAGTCAATTGGCTTTCCGAGCCATGAAAAAAACAGGCATGGACTACTTAAAAACGTATATTATCAATATCTTGCAGTCCATCATAATTGCAGCTACTCAGCCCTTAAGTTTCTCTCCTTCTTTTACGAAATCTAAGAGAGGGATAGGTCTGCCAATATGATTGGATTTTCAGGGAAATTCTTAATCTTAATATTACTGTTTTGGGGTCCAGACGGCCGCACTACGGTTGACGATCGCCCCAAGGCACCGGTCAAAGTTTTATTAAGCGAAAATCGATTAGATGAGGCCGAGGCGATATGTAGCCAGTACCAGGTGCTTTCTACTAGGGATAAAGAGGATATGTTGGCATGCGCATGGGTCTACCTGCGAACACTCAAAATTCCCGCTGCAGAAAAAATTTTAGAGGAGCAAAAATCAAATTTTAAATCGGTGGAATATCAGCTTCTGCGTGGCTACCTGCTAGGCACTCAGAAAAAGTACGATGAGGCCAAGAAAATATTTGAGACGATTGCCTCTGAGAATAAGGGAAAGGCGATCGCTCTCACAGCACAAGAACTAACAGCAGAGATCTATGATATGCAGGAGCGGTTACCCACTGCAGGCTTTATCTATAATATGGTTTTAAAAGAGGATCCTAGTCGCGGTAAATCTGCTTGGGGGCTTGCTAGATTTTATCAGAGCCAAAATGATCTGCAGCGATCGCTAAAATATTTAGAACTGACAACTAAGTTATGGCCCCGACATATCCCTAGTCGATTCCTACTAGCCAAAATTTATTTTTCTATGGGACCCGAATATTTATCCGAAGGGTTTAATTGGCTAAAGGAAAGTTACCGTTTTAATAAGTCTAACCCCGAGGTGCTCGAGGAGATCGGTTCCTTTTTTGAGAAAAAAAATAAAATTCCTCAAGCCGTCAAGTATTGGCAAAAAGCCCTTACCGTAAAACCAGACCTCGTATTGGCTGGCGAAAAGGTAAAAGAATATTTCACTCAGACTATTCAAGAATTATTTGATTCAGAAAAGTACGACGAGGTGATTGTAAAACTATCCGAGAACAAAACCTTAAGTGAAACGGTAGAAATGGTGCTCATACGCGGTCAAAGTTATAGGAATGTGGGCCAATATGAAAAAGCAATTGCTGACTTACGATTGTTTCTAAAAACTAATCCAAAAAGCTCATTAGCCAACCGTGAAGTAGGGATTGCCTATCTTAATATTAAATCTTGGGATCTAGCGGCAGAGGCCTTTTCAAAAGCTGTGATTAATGAACCTGCTAATGGACTCAACTTTGGTTGGTTTGCCTTTTCTCTAGAGGAAAAGGGTGACTTGGTAAGAGCCAAAGAGTATTGGGAAAAGGCTCTCCAATTACTTGATGAGCCGACTGAAATAGAGAAGGCCAATAGAAAGATTGCTTCTATTGAAAAACGGATCAAAAAAAGATCAAATCAAGCAGAAGAGATTGAGTGAATGGAATTTAATCGGGAAGCAGGAAAGTTATGTCCGCGAATTGGTACGAAGTTACAATTGCTGTCACTACAGAAGTTAAAGAACTAATTACTAATCATCTTTTTGAGGTTGGAGCCGGCGGGGTTAATGAAAATGTGGCTAATCCAAATCTTTTACAGGCCTACTTACCAGAGGAACAAAAAGACCAGGCCATAAAAGACATTCATAGCTATTGGATGACACTCCAAGAAAATTTTACGAGTCTGCCAAGTATTCAAATAACACTCATTCAAGTGGCCGAAGAAAATTGGGCGGAAACCTACAAACAATATTATTTAGCACAAAAGCTCACCGACCTTTTTTTCCTGCGACCCAAATGGGATACTACAACGCCCATACCCTTAGGAATGATTCCTATTTTTATGGAGCCTGGCCAGGCCTTTGGTACAGGACTTCATCCCAGTACTAAATTGTGTCTCAAAGCCTTACAATCTGAAATTTTACATAGCACCCGTAAAGACAAGTTAAGGTGTCTGGATGTCGGAACGGGTACGGGAATTTTGGCGTTGGCTGCCTATCATTTGGGTGTCAAACAAATCATAGGAATTGATAATGATTCGGTAGCGGTAGAGGTAGCAAAAGAAAACATGGAGTTAAATAAAGCCTCAGAAATTGAAATGTCGGAGATGGATATAAGAACCTTGAAACCCAGTTTTGATTTTGTGATTTCAAATATTCTTTTAGAAACTCACCGTGAACTAGCAACAGAATATGCCAGATTAATACCTCTTGGCGGGAGTCTCCTATTAAGTGGATTATTGGGCTATCAAAAAAGGGAGCTATGCGAATTTATTAATCCTACTGGCTTCGTATTATTGGAAAGCCGAAATTTTCAAGAGTGGGCCTCCTTTTTATTTTTAAGGCGAGATAGGTGATGAAATGGCTCGGTTTCATTCTCTTTTCATCGATACCCTTCGCCTTAGGTAGTCTTCCTAACCTAGGAATCGTAGAAATACGAGATTGTACCGGTCAATTTACAAACGAAATAAATAAATATCAGGATAGTTTATCCCGAGTCACATGGAGATATGACCCCATCATGACTCAGTATCTCCATACCCAGGAGAGTTTAAAAGAGACCCTTTCGTGGGCGAATCGCAAAGATAGTGATCATAAGTTGTCCTCTGTAGATTATCATTTACTAGGAAATGGCTTTGAGAGCTGTAAAGCGGCTAAGACAGCCTTCATAGCGCGAGCAAAATCTATCTCTCTGTTGTTTTATTTAATCCCCACCTCTTTGTTTTTATTGGTCACCTATCTTATTATTATGATTCCCATGGCTTTTCATAAATTGGATTCCTTATTAGGTTTTTCGTCACATAGGAATCTCTCTAATAAAAATATAACCGCAGATAAAATGCTTTGGTTCTTTGTGTTTTTTATCTCCTTAAGTTCAGCGAACTGCATCGCTGGTACTCTGAATGTTTATACCTATGATGCCTTGACTGGAAAATCTAGTTTCGGTGAAGTGATTAAAAAGGCCTTTGAAGCAAAAACAGGAGCTACTTTAAAGTGGGTCTCTTTTGCTACCGGTGGCGAAGCCTTGAACCAAATTATAATTGAAGGGAAAAAAACAAACGCCGATATCCTTTTGGGAATCGACAGTAGTTTTGCAAATCGAGCTGTGGAAACCGGCCTATTTTCTAAAATCTCTAGCACCTTTTTTCTTCCTCTGCAGACCGGCATTAAGTTAGATGAGTCCTCATTGTTTCTGCCATTCGATTATGGGTACCTGGCCTTTATGTTCGATAGCAAGAGAGTACATAAAAAACCGAGCGATTTTGGCGATCTGTCACTAGCACAGTTCCTTAACTTAGTAGAATTGAATAAGCGAATTGTTATTGAGGATCCGAGAACATCAAGTATTGGTTTTAGCTTCTTAAGATGGACCGAGCAGAACTTTAAAAAAGAGGAATCCTTAAAAATGGCTTGGAAAATGTTTTTTCCAAAACTCATTACACTAGCACCAGGATGGACAGCAGCCTATGGGATGTTTCTTAAAGGAGAGGCAGATTGGGTGCTCTCCTATACTACTAGTCGAGCCTATCATCTTGAAAAGGAGAAAAAAGATCAATTTCAGTTTCTAGTTTTTAGTGAGGGCCATATTCGCCAGGTTGAAGGCGCAGGAGTGCTGAAAGGTTCTAGCAATAAAGCATTAATAAACTCATTTTTGGAAATTTTAATTAGTGACCAGGTGCAATCCCAAATTGCAACCACTCAGTGGATGTATCCAGCAAAAAAAGGAATTGAATTACCTGAAAGTTTCAATTCCATTCCAGTACCCAAGGCTATCGAAATCCATTATCTTTTCAGTGAAAAGAAAAGAAAAATGTTAATTAAAGAGTGGACACAATGGGTAAGTAGCTCACCATGAAGCCAATCTATTTAACTAGTTTTTTCTTTTTTAGTTTTGTATTAATTTTTTTACTGTTCCCTTTGGTAAATCTAACGAATATTGCTATTTCACAATCCAATCTAAGTTCTTTAAGTGGAATGGTCCCTTTATCAATCATTGGCTTTACCTATCTTCAAGCTTTACTAAGTACAGTTTTGGCGGGATGCGTAGGTGTTCCGCTTGCTATTTTTTGTGCCGACAATGAATTTTTTGGGAAAAAAATATTCATCAGATTATGTGAAGTCACCTTTTTTATGCCAACGCTGATCGTAGTCCTAGCCATTATCGGTGTGTGGGGTAGAAACGGTTGGTTTGGCAAGGGTATTTTGCCATTAAATTTGTACGGATGGTTTGG
>JABMMY010000244.1 GCA_013205415.1 Deltaproteobacteria bacterium | reverse complement strand
GTATGCAGGTTCGTGAAGCGTCAAATATTTACAAGAATCTAAACAGTTCAGATCCAAACGCACGAATCAAAGCGATCAATGCTGTAACTTCCAGAATAAAAGATCCTCAAGACAGAGAGGGATGGATTGCCGCCGTTGAACCATTTCTTAGTTCAGGCAAAGAAATTCCAATCAGTCTCCCGATTGTAGATTTTGCGATTCAGAAGCAGGATGGGGAGACGGGTGAACCACCGCCAGCAAAAACAATACCAGAAGCAAAAGACGTTGCCGAAGCAATCGACTTGTTTAATTTTGCTGTTGGCTCAGGCTTCGAAGGCCGGAAACGGACACAGTCAGAAATTGAGGCGATTGACTATTTTGAAAGCATGGAGGCGTTCGACCCATCTGAAAGAATAGCTCAAACCGAACAAAAAATGAGAATGTTTCTAGAGGTACAAAAAAAGCATATTTCAGCCTCCTTGCCTTTAAATAACGATCCTTTAAATAACTGCAGAATTTTGGGGGTTGCTGGCGTTCCTACCCTTGAGAATTGTGGATTGGCAACAAATACATTTCGGAACTTAACGCTGCAGCGTTTTCGGGATCCTTTAAACCCCCAGCCCGCTGGTGTTTATGTTGAAACAACCACAACCCAATGTGTGGCTCCTCCGCCAAGAGTGATTATTGATCCTATAGCTCTAGCCGCTCTTCAGGACTGCACCCCCTGCATAGGCGTACAGGTTCCTGAGGTGACGACAACTGCTAATGGCGCAGTCCTCAGACTTTCTGGGGGGCAACAAACCGATGCAGCTCCTACCTTAGCATCTGCTTTGTGTATCACGCATAATGCTCGCTTGAACCCTAACGACCCCGCTAGTTTTAATTTGGTGAATTTACGGTTAAGAACCTTAGTGCTTCACAATAAAGAGACTCGCCTTATAGAAATGTCGGCCTCTGTTCCCACTCCGCGGCTTCAACCAGGGAACATAAGAGTTTTATCCTCTGGTAAGTAATCCCTTTTTATTTTATTAAAAATACTTGGGTTAATGTGATGCCGAGCTGTAGCTTACTAGCTCTCATAAAGAAGGAATCTTGTAATCGATGAATCAATCTAGCCAATGGCCTTTAGAATTTATAAATTTAGAAACCTATCCCATGCTAACTTTGGGCTCTCCTCAGACACAAAGTGTGATCTCACAGGCTCAGCAACAGTTAAAACTATCGGGCGCGGCTGAAATGCCCCTATTTTTAAATCCATTAGGAATAGAGAGACTCATTCAAGAATCTCTCCCCTTGGCAGAGGCCGCATTTTGGAATGCCTTAACAGGCAATGCCTATTTAGAGGAGCCGGATAAAAATCTGCCGGCCGATCATGTTCGTAAAATTTTCGAACCTACTTCATTAGGTGCCGTGGGATATGACCAGTTTCCAGTCGATAATCTTTTAAGAAAAATTTATGAGTGGGAACCCTTCATGAATTTTATTCAACAGATATTGAACCTTCCGAAACTTTATCGATATGCCGATCCTATGGGGGCACTAAATCTTTCTGTTATGAAGGAGAACGATTATTTGCGCTGGCATTTCGATCAAACAGATTTTGTAACCTCCTTGAGTGTTCGTAACTCTGAAAAGGGGGGAGAGTTTGAGTATGCCCCTAGAATAAGAGGTCCGGAAAAGGAAAATTATGAAAAGGTTCAAAAGGTGATTAAAGGGGAGTCTAATGAAGTTGTAAATATTCCAAATCGTCCGGGCACTCTTTTAATATTTCAAGGGAGATATTCTTTACATCGAGTGACTCAAATAAAAGGAAAAACTTCGCGATTAATGGGCCTATTGGGTTATGCTGCGGAACCTAATATTATGAGTACAGAATATTTAAGAAAAATTCGTTACGGACGAACAGCCCCCTTAAAAGAAATGAAATAGGAGTGATCATGCAACCTCATCAATTAGACTGGGCAATGAGATGGTTAAAAAATCCAAAACAACTTTATATCAATGGGGAGTGGCTGCCGGGTATTTCAAAAAAAACCTTTAGCTCTATTAATCCCTCGAATGGGGAGATCTTAACGGAATTGGCCGTTGCAGGTGAACCGGATGTGTCGCTCGCAGTGAGAGCGGCTAGAGGTGCCTTTCAACATTCTGAATGGAGAGAACTCACTCGTCGACAAAGAGCCAATAAGTTAATTGAGATTGGAGCTCTGATCCGTAAGCATCATGCGGAACTTGCCACTCTTGAAAGTTTAGACAATGGAAAAACCTATAGCGAAAGTTTTAATGATGATCTTCCAGAGTCGGCCGATGTCTTTGATTATTATGCGGGTTGGATAGACAAGTATTATGGCGATTCTGTTCCTGTTGAAAAAGGATTTATTAATTTTACCGAAAATCCTCCGCTAGGAGTGTGTGCCTTAATTGTACCTTGGAATTTTCCATTATTACTCGCCTGTTGGAAGATAGCTCCCGCGCTCGCTACAGGAAATACGGTCATTGTAAAACCCTCTCCGTTCACTTCGCTTTCTTTGGTAAGGCTTTTTGAAATTATTAATGAGGCTAAAATATTACCCAAAGGGGTCCTTAATTTAGTCACCGGAGATTTAGAGGCGGGTGAAGCCCTATCTCGTCACATGGGGATCGATAAAATTTCCTTTACAGGCTCTACGGCTATCGGAAAAAAGGTGGCGGAGGGGGCCAGCACTTCAAATCTAAAGAGGGTTAGTTTAGAACTAGGTGGAAAATCTCCTAATATTATTTTTGAAGATGTGAAAGATCTAGATTCTATTCTGGAGAGATCCTTTACGGCGATGTTCTCCCATAAAGCTGAAAAGTGCACAGAGCCGACCCGGTTTTTAATTCAGGAATCTATCTATGACAGGGCGGTAGCCTTTTTAATTCGAAAGGCGAAATCGGTTGTTTTGGGAGATCCCTTCGATCCTAAAACACAACAGGGGGCTCAGGCTCATAAAGAGCATTACAAGAAGATATTAAATTATATTGAGCTAGGAAAAAAGGAGGGGGCCACTTTGCTTGTGGGTGGAGAGACGGAAAATAATCCTTTTTTAAGTAAAGGGTTTTTTATTGGCCCTACTATTTTTGGTGATGTAAAAAATTCGATGCGCATTGCACAGGAGGAGATATTTGGGCCGGTGCTATGTCTTATTAAATTTAAGACCGAGGAGGAGGCGATTCACATTGCTAATGACACCCCCTATGGTCTTGCAGCTGGGCTTTATTGTGATGATGCGAAGAGAGCTCATAGAGTGGCAAATCGGCTAGAGGCTGGAATGGTTTTTGTGAATCACTATGGGTGTTATGATTTCGCCTCTCCCTTTGGAGGGTGTAAGCAAAGTGGTTGGGGAAAGGAGATGGGCCGACATTCCTTGAGTGAATATACGAAGGTAAAATCTGTGTGGATTCGCTACTCGTGAAAAATATGAGAGGGTTGGTCTTTTGGCCGACCTTTATTTTTTTAGCCTTTGTAGTCGTTTTTAGTTTTATAGCACCGGAGAGTGTGTCTCTTATTGCTAATCGGCTAAAGGGTGTGTTGCTAAATGGCTTTCAAAATCTTTATGGCTGGGCAGGGCTGGGTTTTTTTTTACTATTGATTGTTGCAGGCATATCTCCTCTAGGGAAGGTACGTATTGGTGGAGAGAATGCGAAGGTGTTATTTAATTTTTGGAATTGGTTTTCGATTGCATTAGGAACGACCACTGCGGTGGGTATTCTATTTTGGGCCTGTGCAGAGCCTGTATTTCACATGAGCTCTCCGCCGGAAAGTTTGGGCCTCACACCTAATTCTGAGGCGGCGGGAAGATTTGCACTCTCGACCCTTTTCATGCATTGGACTCTCATTCCCCATGCTATTTATACTC
>JABMMY010000243.1 GCA_013205415.1 Deltaproteobacteria bacterium | reverse complement strand
GTATTGAGAGAGTAAATATCAAAGGAGTTTTCTCCGGCAGTCACCAGTTTTTGATCATATTCAAAGCTCCTAATCGCAGTTGGAAAAAGCGTGATTTCAACTTCATTACCCATGTCTATTCTACGGCCCTTAATAATTCCCACCTCAGTTTCTAGAGAAACGGGAATCTCCTCTGGATAATGTTTGTCGATTAGGTAACGAATGGCACATCTAGCTGCGTTCCCACACATAGCAGCAGGAGACCCATCTGAGTTATAAAAATACCACCCTGCGTGTGCGGTTGAACTTTCTTTTAAAACAACTAGCCCATCAGCGCCTAATCCATAATGCCGGTCACATAGGTAGGCAACCTCCGAAGGATAAAATTTGGGTGCTTCACCACCCAGATAATCCAAAATAAGAAAATCATTTCCGCAACCATGCATTTTATGAAAAGGAAATCTCATCGGGTACCACTCCGTTTTTTCTCTGTGATCTCTGGAACTAAAATTGGCTTAGTCATATTTACTCCTCGGTCCGATGGGTTGTTAGTTATTTGATTAGGAGCTATTTTCACACTTGCCTCTGAACCGCCTTCAATACTTACATAAGGAACAGGGGGGCCCTTAACCCCACAGCCTAGGCAATAAAAAACTAGGAGCCCACACAAAGCCTGTCTTATCAACACCGTCTTTTTCATTCGACCGTTACCTTAGCAAATCACTCCTATTTTGGGTATCTTCTTGATTTTTGTATCCAAAGGTAGCATGAAAAGCCAATGGGTTTTTACATCGAGCTTAAAAAATCTGATAATCACGGCCTAGAGTTCAGGGAACAGGGAGTTCCTCAAGTTTTTTTGACTCTTTATGGGCTTTGTGGATTTGCACTGACCTGTATGGGTTTAGCGGCTCATTCACTTTTAAACACACTTTTAAAGACTGGAGCCCCTCTAGACTTAGTTTTGGTGGGTAGTGTGATGGGTGTGCTTCCTATTTATCTTCTTATTGGAATAAAATTATTTTGGGTCCGTAAATTTATACAATTTGAGGGTGAGTCTCTCATTTCAGGTTACGATATTGGGAAAAGAAGGGTTCGGCTAAACCATTATCGAAAGAATGAGATTCAAGAACTGTTACTGATTAATCAGCGCCCATCGCCAAATGTGGCTCCAGTACAACACCCAGACTCGCAGTACTATATTCGTGGTCACTGGAGACTCCTTTTAAAAACACACCAAGGCAAGTTAGTCACTTTAGACAAACACACTGAAAAAGAGGCGCTTCACTCTCTTCAAAAGAGTGTCAATGTTTGGCTGGGATTACACACCACTTAAATGTTTATTTGTTATCTAGGAGCTTAATAGTCCGAGTCACTATCTTTTGACTCTCAATAATTTTAAAGTCCTGTTCTGCTGACACGCCAAAAACACCGTTTTTAAATAGAAACTTATGGGTGCCGGCGGGAAGAAAATATTCGGCTGGAATATTGGCCTTAATCTCACCGTATGATTTGCCATCGATAAGTACCTGAGAATTATTATCTACCGTTATCACAATGGTTCCGCCCCTAAGAAGTTGCAGAGTAACCATGGGAACTACCTGTTGTTGTTTGTTTGTCACAACCGGAATTTTATAGGGCTCATACCCCGGTTTTTCCAATCTTAAAATAACCGATTGGTCACAGGGGGCTAAAATAATTCCTGTCGAAGAGCTCCCTGCGAATCCCTCGCCAATAATTGTGGCTCCGGGAGGATCTGTTTCTACCTTTACTTGACACAATGGAGTGACAGAATTCATTTTTATTGGAAGACTCGGCTCCATGACTGGAATAGATGGGTTTGCTGTGGGCCCTCTTTTACTGAATTCATTAAAAATACTAGTCATCTTACCCGTAAAAATTAACTGATAAAGATAGGCGGTTCCAACAAAAGCTACCACCACTGCAACACCAAGCCATTTTTGACTCTGTTTAACGACGGAAATATTACTATTTTGCCTTCTAGATATGGAGTCTTCCCTTTTAATCTCCTCTGAAAGACTCGTATCTAATCTGACTTTATTGGGTCCTATCTCCTTGCTAGAATTAGAGCCCGTTGCAACAATATCCCAAGAAGATCCTTCCCGTTTCTGCTTCAAAGGGCCTTCCCTGTCACTGAGGAGTAGTTCGATGGGGCGCGGCTCTGAGGACTCGCCTTGCGTAGCTGTATTTTTTTCCCTTGTTATCACAATTTTTTCTTCTGCAACAATCGATGGGATTTTAAAGTCCTTCTGTTCTACCGATACCTCGGTGTTCTGGGAAATATCTAGTGCTGTAGCCTCATTTTTTTTGTCCTGTTTAGAACCAAGCTCGATGGGATCCTCAAATCTTTCGGAATCATCCATTAATTCTGCGTCGGTCACTCCAGTTGAGCCACTCATATTTGTATTCGTAATGGAACCCTCAAGCGCGTTCTCAACCTCCTGAAGGCCTCGCCTTTCAGTACGTTCTTTCTGTTGAGAGTTTGTAACCGTAGCTCCGTATAAGACCTTTGCTGTTTTCTGCTCTGCTGAAATTT
>JABMMY010000020.1 GCA_013205415.1 Deltaproteobacteria bacterium | reverse complement strand
TTTTGGCAGTTTAGTACAGATGGGATTTGCGGGGGAGGGTGTTTTGGTGACCGTATCAGGAACCTGTCGCGCTATTTATGGTGACGAAACATCGAAGCTACGACCTACTTTTGAAGGGGGATTGGGATTGGCGATGGCCTCTAGTCTTTATAGTTCCAATGTGGGAGTTCATATTCTTGCAGCGGGTGGCGTTGATTATGTGTATGACAAGAATCTTACCTTAGGAAGCATGATTCGATTAAATTTTGCGCCACCCTTAAAAAGCATGTTTCTGACATGGCCGATGATTATTGCCAGATATAAATTATAATCGACATAAATTATAATCGTTGATTGAGTTTAATTATTAGAACTGAAGCTCTGGACTCTTTGGCTGTTCCCTAATAAGCTCACGGCTATATGAATTTCAAAGAACAAACAGCCATTGAGATTGTAAAGACCCTTCATGCTCGGGGGCATGAAGCCTATTTTGCGGGAGGATGTGTTCGAGACAGACTCCTTAGGGTCGAGCCTAAAGATTTTGATATTGCAACCTCCGCAGGGCCTGATGAGGTACAGGAAATCTTTCCTAAAACCGTTCCTGTGGGAGTGCAGTTTGGCGTAGTTATGGTGGTAGAGGGGGAGACTCCCTTTGAAGTGGCTACCTTTAGGAGTGAAGGTAACTATAAGGATGGGCGACATCCTGGAACGATAAAGTTTTCCACTTTAGAGGAGGATGCCAAACGTCGAGACTTCACAGTTAATGGTTTGTATTTCGATTTAAAAACTCAGCAGGTAATCGACTTGGTTCAAGGGCAGAGGGATCTTAAGGCTAAAGTCATTAGAACAATTGGAGATCCCGATCATCGATTTGCGGAAGACCACCTACGAATGATGCGAGCGATACGCTTTGCTTGTCAGTTGGGTTTTGAGATTGAAACTAAAACATTTGATTCGGTAATTAAACATTCAGATTTAATCAATAAAATAAGTCCTGAAAGAATCAGGGATGAATTTAGTAAAACATTAACTAGTGCCGAACCCACTCGTGGGATTCGGCTTTTAGATGAGGCTAAACTTCTAATTCATTTTTTACCCGAGATTGAAAAAATGAAGGGTGTGGAACAACCTTCAGAATATCACCCCGAGGGGGATGTTTTTGTTCATACTTTAATGCTCTTGGATGGTCTTAAAAATGCCTCGATAGAATTAGCAATGGGTTGTCTTCTTCATGACGTGGCAAAACCCGATACCTTTGTAAGAGCTGTTGATCGAATTCGGTTTCATGGGCATGATTGTTTAGGAGCCGAAATGGCCCAGGGAATTTGTAAACGAATGGCCTTTTCAAATGCACAAACAGATTTGATCTGTGCGCTAGTGGCAGAGCACCTAAGATTTAAAGATGCTTTTCAAATGCGACTCAGTACTTTAAAGCGATTTTTATCTCTCGATAGATTTGATCTTCACTTGGAGTTGCATCGCCTGGATTGTTTAGCCAGTCATAAAAATCTACAGGCCCATGAATTTTGCTCTAAAAAATGGGAAGAGTTTAAACTACTGCCCCCTCCGCCTTTGAAATTAGTGACAGGAAAAGATTTGATAGCCTTGGGGCTAAAACCAGGCCCTCAATTTTCCGAGATTATTCGTGCCGTCGAAGACGCTATTTTAGAAGGCAATATAAAAACACGACATGAGGCTTTGGAGTTTGTGAAGACTCAACTTTCTAAGGAATAATGAAATGACCTCTCAGAAACAGTTATTAGAGGACTTTAAAAAAGGGGAGATGAGGGCTTTGAGTCGTCTTATTTCCATGGCAGAGAACCGTGATCCAGAGGTGCCTGCTATTTTAAGCCAGCTTTTTTCTGAAATAGGCAAGGCCAAAATCATTGGAGTGACTGGACCCCCTGGTGCTGGGAAAAGTACCTTAATCAATCTTTTTGTAAAATTAATCCGAGCGCAGAAAAAGAGGGTAGCTGTCATTGCGGTGGATCCTGTGAGCCCATTTTCAGGCGGCGCTCTTTTAGGCGATCGCATTCGTCTTCAGGAACACTTTAATGATTCCGATGTTTTTATTAGGAGTCTTAGCACCAGAGGAAAACTAGGGGGGCTCTCAATCGCCGCGAGAGAGGTGTCGGAACTGGTGGATGCTTTTGGATTTGATTATGTAATCGTAGAGACGGTGGGTGTGGGCCAGAGTGAAGTAGATATCAGGAAGGTTGTAGATGTGACCGTTTTAGTTTTAGTTCCTGAGTGGGGCGACGGAATTCAAACTTTAAAATCTGGTATTTTAGAAATTGCAGATATTTTTGTAGTAAATAAGTCGGACCGTGAAGGAGCTGATCGTATTGTTTTGGAATTGAAAAACATGCTCCATATGGCTGGAAAAGAGGCAGCGGTATTAGCTACCAATCAAAATGATGAGTCTTTAGTCGAAAAATCCCTAACTGAGATCGACCATTTTTTTAAAAAAGAAACAGAGCTTATTCGAGCCAGACGGGAACATTCCAGATTAGAGATAGTAGAAGAGTGGCTTCGCATGATGATTACGGAGGAGGCTAATCGGTGGGCTAGTGAGAACACACGCACTCACAAAAACCCTTATGAAGTTATTGTTGAATTTCAAAAAAAATATCCCAAAGGTACGTTGCTGCCGAAATGAATCAGGACTTTAAAATTTTAGTGGTTAGGAGAGATCGTTTAGGAGACGTATTAATGACTCTCCCCTGTTTGATCTATTTGAGAAGAGTGTTTCCAGCGGCTGAAATCGACTTTAGTTGTCAAAAAGAACTACATCAACTTTTACAAGAGTTCTGTTTAGGACTCCATATTGGATTGGTTGAAAGTTGTAATAAGAAATATGAGGGGACTCTTTTTCTAAATGGTTCAGGGTTAGATCTATGGGAAATTTTTAAACGAAGAATTCCAAAAAGGGTCGGCCTCTTCTTAAAGCCCGCCTCCTTTTTATTTCTTAATAAAGGGATTCGTCAGAAGAGATCTTCAAATGGCAAAAATGAGGCCGAGTGCAATCTAGAGTTAGCTGAACTATTAGCGGCTCAACTTGGAGTTAATGAAAAAAACTTCTCTGTCCCGGGAATATTGCCCATCCAGACGGAGAGTCGAACTAAAGCCATTAGGGTCTTGGAAAATCTGGGAATTTTTGAGCCGACAGAGATCGCTATTTTTCATCCAGGAATGAGGGGCAGCTCCCTCAATGTATCTTTAGAAACCTATCTTAAGATGATGAGTGAATTTGAAGGAAGGGGTTTTAAGATCGTTTTGTCTACAGGTCCCGAAAAAAAGGACCTTGAGATTCAAAGAGAGCTCTTAAAATATCGCCCCGATATTCCGGTGATTTCAGGATTGAATCTTTCGGAGCTAGCTGAGGTTTTTAGATTAGCAAAATGGGTAGTGGCGCCTAGTACAGGGCCTCTTCATTTGGCCCATTGGGTGGGAATCTCTACTGTGGGATTGTATTCTCCAATAAGATCTCAGCACTCTCGTCGGTGGGCTCCCTGGGGTGGAAAGGTACCCGCTAAAATTCTCTTTCCTAAAATTGAATGTCCCGCAGAAAAAGATTGTTTGGGAATCGCATGTCAGTTTTTTAACTGCATGGACCAAGCAGATTGGAAG
>JABMMY010000242.1 GCA_013205415.1 Deltaproteobacteria bacterium | reverse complement strand
TTTCAAAAATGTGGCGCTGAGTTTAAGTAGAAGTTCAAGATCAAGTATAAGCTCAAGTTTAAGCCACTGCGTCTCACTTATATGTTAGAGATCCCGAGCACCGGGAGAGAACCGATCGTGATAGGCCCTAAGAAGGTGATTCCATTGGACCCTATTTTTTTTTGATTCCCTCAGGTAATGAAAGGGCATTATTGGGAAGGCGATCGCTACCCACCATATCGAGACTAACCGAAAGATTTTTAGCAATCAGAGCAGAAGATTTTTCGGGGATTATAATTCCAAAGGCCATCAAATCGACATCCCAGGTGGCGGAAAGTTTTATGAGATTTCCGGTCAAACGTTGACGACTCAATTCCCCCTCTTTGAAATAGGTCAACTTCACATTCACCGGTAGGGTCTGTGTTCGATTCTTAATCTTAAAAACGCAATTCACCTTTACCGTTAAAGGTTTTCCATCGATCAGTTTTGCCTTTAAAGCACCCAACGAAACATTAAGTGTCCCCGTCGCTATCGGAAATTCATGACTCGCCAATAGTTGCTCTGTAATTTGTATATTTTTTAGCTCAAGTCCCGTATCCAAAGTTCTGACATCCAACTCAAACTCACCTGTTAAAGATTCCACCTTATCGGGATCAACCTCAACCCATCCAGATACAAAATGAGAGATAGCCACGGTTCGTTCGAGTTGAGCATCGGAATTAATAAGAATGAGATTTCTTTGCGCCAAATCCTTCATCTCAAATCTAGCCCCTAAGAGCGCATGAGTTAATATTAAAAATCCTAAATAAATTTTACCCATCCGTAGAGTTTAGAGTTTTGAATGTGGTTTGTCTAGAAAAGGTGAATTATTAAATAGTCTAGCGCCACTCGCTCAGTATCCGCCGGTTAGTGCGGCCCAATTAAGCTCATAAACGCTCACACTATCATTATCTAAATTAGCATAAAGATAGCGACTATCCTGAGACACCGCAAAGGCGATAGGTAAAATAGGAAGGTAAATTGAGGTGTTTTGTTTGGTAACTATGTAGACCCCAGAGGCTAAAGTATTTCCTGGAATGGCCTGATGTTGGACAAATAAATAGTCATTAGTAGAAACTACATTAGTTGGATTCACTTCATTATTTATAGGCCCTGGTGATAGTTCGCCATTTGAGGAAAAAGAATACTGACGAAGTGACGATCTAAAGGCAATAAAGGCCTGATTGATAAATGTGGCACCGCCTAAAACACAACAGGTTCCCTTTTGTCCATTCGGAGTATAGTTCTGTTTGGTCTCAATGCTGACTAGATTGGATGTTAAGCGCAGCTTGGCCACAAAATCCTGTTCTCTAAACCCATAAAAATAATTTTCAGTAGGATGAGTGATAATAGCTTTATAAATAAAATTGGGATCCTGAGGAACCTGCAGATCGCTTAACTCTCTACGAGGATAACGGTCCACCTCGCGAGCTTGGCTGGGATTACTCATATCAATTAAACTGGCACCCGCAACACCGCTGGTCAAAACATACGGGCCTAAAGACCCCATGGCTCCAGAGGCATAATAGTCCGGTGTCCATCCACCCCAAGGAGAAAAGGATTGAATATTGTCGGAAAAGGCAAATTGTATTCGGGGTGCTAAAGGATTGGAACCCACATCCCAATTAGAAAATCCGAAGGGTCTGCCGGACAAATACATCGATGCACCCCTAATTAACATTTGTTGCGCGCTTGTTTCTTTTTTATCGAAACGAATCGTTACCCTTTTAATTAATCCTGTGGAACCGTCCGAGCTATCTCCAAAAAGTAAAGGGATACGCTCTAGTGTTCGAGCATCATTACAACCCGAAATAAATAAGCATAGGGACACGGTAACCATGAAAAATCTATGTTGCATATACCACCTGTTGTTACTGTTTATTAATGCAAAACGAGAACCACCCTCTCATCATTGAAATGATGGGTCTTTTTAATATTTTCAAATACCCGTTTTGTTGAAAAAAAATCACTCTGCATGAAGTGTATACAACCCGTTTTGCGACACCACCGTCTAACAATTTGACAGCAGTTTGGGCTTACCTCATGCCTAGATTCGGTGGCATTGAGTTGCACTAGATATCGTCGGATGACCCTCTCAGAAAATGGGGGATCCTGTTTGCCCATAGTTTAGTTATGACTATAAAAAACGGCATGACCGTCTCAAGGAGCAGAACGTGAAGCAAGGTGCGAGACTTTTTTTAAAACCTCAAGAATTTTTCAACCAATTGCAGTGGTCGACACATCATTGGCTTATTTTATTAACCTTTTTAGTTGTCAGTGGAGTGGAGGCTCATCTAGGAACTCAGAGTGCCCTCTATCGTTGGCTAGCCCAATCTCTCACGACTCAAACAGGAATTAGCCTAGAGCTTACCCTTTGGCTTGTGGTCAGTGCAAAACTAGCCGTGATCTTAACAGCCAGTTATTTATCGGCCTCCTTCATTTGGATTATCGGGAGCATTATTGGAGAAAAAAATAGTCAAAGAGTTTTATTCCGCAGACTTGCTGTGGTATTTACCGTCACGCTTGCGGCCTATACCTCTCAATATTTAAGACCCCTTTACCCCTGGATGGAAACGCTTAGTTTTTTTCTATACACCTGGGGACTTTTGTTAGGCTATTTTGCTATCAGGGAACAGTTTGCTTTAAGCCATTTTGAAACCTCGGTCGTAGGAGTCTTTGCTATTGTACTTATTACCTTCAGCTGGATTGGAACCAATCGCCTTATGTTAGAGGCGGCTAATAAGTATGGCCAGGAGATTGCGAAGATTTCTAAAGCGCGGCCCACCTCGAATAGTCAATTGCGAAGGTAGGCGTTTTGCCTATTGCCGGCAGCTTTATGAGATAAAATGTGACCTCCGTCCCCATTTAAATCCGAAAACTTGACCTCCGTCCCCATTTAAGGGGCGGTCCCCATTTAAGGGGCGAATTCATAGGCGTCGATGGCGAAGCCCCAATTGGGGTTGGAAAAGTCGGTAGTGAACTCTAGGCGAAGCGTATCACCCAATACATCGGCACTCCAAAACGCTCCTAGTTTTCCAGAATAGGTCATAGCAGGTCTTGCCTGGTTATCCTTCAATACCAGTTGATCATATTGTTTCTCTAAATCAAAATTTGTAAAATGCACCCTCACATGTCCCGCTCCAGGTTGTTTAATTTCATACACCTGCTTAGTATCATTTAGGTAAGGGTGTAAACTTTCTACACTCCTCAATTCTTTTTTCCACTTGGTGGGCGCTTGAATTTTTGGAGGAACTATATTTTTTAAAGCATTAAAAGCATTCACTCTACCGCCAGATACCAACCTCTCTTTTACATAATAATGCAACGGAACTACCGTCTGAATCAGTCTATTTTTAACTTCAAGAGGCGATAGCAAAGGCTCTTGGCCTCGCAACATCGCTGCAACTCCTGCTACAAACGGCGCCGCAAAGGATGTCCCCTGCAACCACAAATACCCTCCTCTTACCGTGCTATAGATTCCAATCCCCGGAGCCGCCACATGCACCGTCTCCTTTCCATAGTTGGTAAAAGAGACCAACCGATCTTGATTATCATGGGCCGCTACACTCACCACATTAGGCAACTGAAATGAGGCCGGATAACTGGGCCGCTCATCGGTATCATTATCTTTAGCTTCGTTTCCAGCCGCACAAACCACCAGCACCCCTCGCTCATTGGCCCAGCTAATCGTATCAAACAACACCTGATCAAAAGTAGTGCCTCCCCAACTCGCATTAATCACCGATGCCCCATTTTTAACCGCATACTCTATTCCCATCACAGCTCTCTCTGTAGTACTCATCCCATTTTGGTCCAGAATTTTAACCACCATCAACGACCCCTTCGTAAGAAGTCCTCGAGAGCCCTTTCCATTTTTAGTATCGGCACCGAGAACTCCTGCCACCGCAGTGCCGTGATTATTATCATCTTGAACATTCCCATTATCGTCGACAAAATTCCATCCATGAACATCATTGATAAATCCGTTATGGTCGTCATCGCTTTGATTAGATTCTATTTCCAATCTGTTTTTCCAAATATTTGTTTTTAGATCTTCATGAAGCAGATCGATTCCTGTATCTAAAATAGCTACAACAAGATCTTGATTCGCTATTGGGATCTTCCATGCTGAAACGGCCCCCACATCCACTCCTATAATCCCGCTATCGATTCCAGAAATGGTTTGGCCACTATTAGATAGGCCCCACGATTGTGATAACTCGGGATCGACGGCATCATAGGCTTTGTACTTGAGATTTCTTTGAAGCGCTAAAATATCTTTTCCGAGTAAAGAGCTGAGTGGGCTCTTAGACCTGACTAAGGCAAATTTTTGTAAGGGCCCAAAAGCTCTTATAAAATTAAATTCAGGAGTGGTAGCAAGTATTTTCTGCCAAGACATTTTTGAGATTCTGCGAGTTAAAATCCACTCCTGAGATTCGGGCTCAGCGTAGGCACCTGCCTGTAGTGTTTTACTGAGAATAAATATTAAAAATAGGGAGATAAAAACTAAACGAAATGTCATCTAGCTTCATCGGCTTTTTTGAGGATTTAATCGAAAACTTTTTTTGCTTAACGCGTAGCAACTCGCTTGCGATTTGCTCTAGTCTTAGCAAATTCACCGTACTGACGATGGGCAAGACCAAAAATAGAGACCCCTTTTATAGGTAATTGTATTCCCATTTTTCCTAATTCTTGACGAACTAAGGATCTTTGAGCCTCTGCGTCTATCTCAGAGCCCTTACCAAACATCTTAGTAAATAATGAGTTCACATCCATTCCCCCTTTAGAATCGCCTTCATTGGTGTGATCCAAACTATTAAGTCCTGTTTTTTTATCTAGCCCTAAACTATTTTTTGAAGATGCACTTTCACCTAAAGAGGATGAGGCTAGCTCTCGTGAGTCACTATTTTTAGTTCCAGAAGGACTCCCAAAACTTCCCGATTCCTCCTGTTTTTTTCCGTCGTCATCTTTTTTTGCAGTGATCGTATTCGCTGCAAGCTCAGCCTGTTTTTTAGTAGCAGAATCAAAAATAAAATTCATCTTTTCATTAGCCAATCTTTCACCCTCGCTAGTAGCATTGGAGTCGACCGGCATGCCCAGAGCCTTCATCACATCGGTTCCATTTTTAAATTCTCCACTCGCTAAGCGTTCCTTAAAATTTTCTGCATTCAATCCAGCATCTGCCAATACCTTATTTAATTGGGGATCATTAAGAGCGTCTGCCGTGGTTTGTAAACTACCCTGTCCCGCATCTCCGTTTAGTTGGGCTCTCTGATTACTATTAGCACTGGCCCCTTGCTTATTCTCTGCCGATTGGGCAAATTCCATTCCCCCCTTCGCAATTAAATCGCTACCCGCAACTGCCAGTGGAATATTGCCAGTGACAATGCCTGTTACCAACATGGGAATACCAGTTCCAAGTAAAGCGGCTCCCACACCTGCGGCTAGGCCGGCTCCTAATTCGCCCTGGTTTTGAGCATCTAACGCCTTGTCTTCCCGGCTATTTTCATTATTTCTTTCTTCATTATTTTTAACCTCAGATTCGGAAGGCACATTATCACTTACTACTTGGTCAGAGATCCCATTGGCCCAAGAGTGGCCAGAACTTAAAAGATTAAAAACCAAGGTTAGAATCAGGATGTATCGTGTTGTTGTCATAATTACCCCGTTGCAAATCTCACTGCTGATTAAACGATATTTTTTTCTCTTTATTTTTAATTTTTTTAGCTTCCTCGGCCTTCACTACACAGAGTCCCACTTTTACAGCCGCCGGTTTAGTACAAATATCTTTCAATTGAAATCCCACCAAGGCCATCAATCCTCGTCCTTGAGCTCTGGGATTATTAGTTAGTAAAATTAATTCATTAAATAACAATTCTTTTTTAGGAGCTTGATAGCTATTGGGCGAACTAATGTCATTTCCCCCACCCTCACCACCGCCACCCTCTCCGCTATAATCTGCAGAGGCCTTTCTAATAGGAGGCGGCAGGGCCCCATATTCCACATTGCCCACACTTGAAAAAATGTCTTGAGCTCCACCATTATTAACTGCTGTGTTGCCCTTTACCCCGCCACCAAAACCACCTGGCGAGCTAGCCTCTTCACCCTGCCCTGCACTAGGAGCTGCCCCATTTGATGAAATCACTGCAGGATTAGAGGTGGGACCACTTAAAAAATTTGAACTACCATTTCCCGCGCTCGAATTAGAGGGATCGATCGGAGAGTTAGCATCTCCACCAGGGACCGCCGCCTTCACAGGTTTCACTTCGTTAAGAGATGTTTTCGGTGAGATATCAAATTTGAAGGGCTCTTTTTTCTCCTCTTTATTACTATTAGCCGCACTATTATTATTATTTGATAACGAACTTAAATCGGGACTATTACTTTTTTGGCTAAGCGCCTTTTCTAGTTTGTCGGATAAACTATCCTGTTTTTTCGGAGGGTCAAATTTAGGGGGCTCTGGAGCCTTAGGTTTTTCAGAATCGGATTTCCCCGCGCCGGATCCGCCTTGATTTTGTTGCTGCTGCTGTTGCAGCGCCTGGGCTAAGGCCGCCTGTTGAGCCGCCTGTAAATTAGATTCCTTTTCCTTTGCCGCACGAGCCTTTTCCGATGCCGCCTCGGACTTCGCTTCGGCCTCCTGAGTATCCAGAGTTGTCGCAGTAGTCTTTAACGTTGCTACTAATTCATTTAACTCAGATGTTGTAACAGTGTTGCCATTTATTGCCTCTTTTAAGGATTTTGCTTCAGGATCTTTTAAAGCTAATCTCTCGTTAACTTTTGCAATAGTCGCTTCCCTATCCGCTGGAGTGGTAATGCTTACAGCCACTTTTAATAGATCTGATCCCAATCTTTGATTGGCTGCTGTAAGAGGATTCAAAATCTTAGCTAAAGTGACTCCAATTTTAGTTCTACCTACGGTTAGCGGTATCGGTGAAGTTCCAGCTGTAGGTACAGTTGAAGTTTGGTGTCCTATCAAACTGGTAGTAATGGGGATGATGTTAGCTTGATGGCTCTCAGCCGCCCGACCAGCGCATCCCAACATCAAACTAACAAAAATTATAATATTAACCCTTAAATTCACTTTACGACCTTTGTAATAAATTGACCTGCTATCAGCATTAAAAATGCAAAGTTCAGACCCAGTTTTTCTCTTGGTAGTTTAGGCATGAGCCAGATGTGAACTTCCTAGTCAATTTTTCGGGCGCGCAAATTTCTCATAAACTAAAGGTGTTACGAACGACTAAAAGTTAGTCACGGTGAGTAAGGTTTATCTAACCGACTAAACATTAAGTAGAAAAAAAAAGCTAGGGGCGAGCCTCTTCGATGGCCTGATTTAAGGGGCTGTTATGTTTATATTACTTACCTTCGCTATTAGCAGTGATATTATTGACGCTAATTATTTTATCTTATCGTTTACAAAAAAATATTAAAATTAGGGGTGCCTCCTAGCAGTGGCACAGCTTTCTTCAGTAAAAAAAGGGGGATTTAAAATGGCTAAATTGCGAGTTTTATTTGTTCCCGATTCTATTTACTGGGTTACCGGTGAGATCACCAAGGTGTTTGCTCACTTTAGCCCATGGGTATCGCCCACTATTATCTCCGGTCCCATTGTTCAGAGAATAGCGGCATCCCGTCCCTTTCTTCTAAAAAATATTGATCTAGTTCATTTTCTCTGTCCCTACTCCTCTTGGCAGCTTTTGCCCTTTCTTCACACACGAATTCCGACCGTGACTACGATTCACCACGTGGTCGATTGGGAATATGAAAAACATAATTTACAGGGAGATGCATTGATGACCCAGTCTGAGGAGTGGGTGGAGGATCTGGTGACTCGAGGTGTGGCAAGGGAGCGGATTGGAAAGATACAAAATGGGGTGGATACCCACTGCTTTAAACCGGTAAGTTCAGCCGAGCGAATAGCACTGCGACGAAAATTTAATCTTCCAGAGCAAGGCCCTGTGATCGGTTTCTTTGCAAAAAAATCTAGCGATCACAATTATCGAAAAGGCACCGATATTTTCGAAGCTGCCATTTTTGAAGTTATCAAGGCACTTCCAAATATTACAGTATTAATCGTAGGTCCCGGATGGCAAGAATTTATAGAACGGCTTCGAATAAAAGGGGTACGCGTTTTAAATTTCCCCTTTGTAAAACGGCAAAAGGATCTAGCACCCATTTATGCCTGTCTCGATCTTTATTGGATCACTTCGCGAATTGAAGGGGGGCCGGTGACCTTAATGGAGGCAATGAGTAGTGAGGTTCCCTGTATCTCCACTCCAGTAGGGCTTGCCAAGGAGATCATTCAGAGTGGAAAGAATAGTATTCTAGTCACCCAAGAGGATTCCCTAGAAATAGCTAAGAACACAGTTTTACTGCTTCAGGATTCTACAAGACTGAAGGCCATGGGAAGGGCCGCTCGTGAAACTATTTTAGCAAATCATTCTTTGGGTTTTTCCTGCCCTCTTTTAGTAGATCTTTATGGAAACGCCTTAAAAAACTTTTCAATTAGAACCGGCCAGGTGATGCCAAAACTTGAAATTACAGAAAGTAATTTAATGACAAAAATACCCTACGCGGGGAAACAACACATGGAGGGCATCCCTCATCGTTACCGCTCCGAACTTTTTGCTGAGGAGGATCTTCTTTGGATGAACTCATTAAAAGCAGCAGGGGAAAGGCGGGAGGCCTGGCATTTTGCAATAAAGGCCTTTCTGCATGCGCCACTCTCTTTAGAGGTTTGGAGAGAACTGCTTCGCAAAAATCTACCCCATGGATTCTCAGATATCATTCGTAAAATTAAACGCCAGTGGGTATTCGGAGGCAAATATTAATGCTCCGTATTTTGATAGGGCAAACGAATCGCTCTTACCATAGGAAACTCAACACGATTGCCTGTAGAGTATAAACTTTCACTTACGAGCTTTAATAATTTTTGTTTTAGGTGCGACTCCACCTGTCCTGCCGTACGAAAATTGGTCACAATATCTCGGCATTCGCTCATGCGACTATAATTTTCCCGATCATTAAGAGGAATGAGTCCCAGATCACCTACCAAGGAATTCATGTTCATGTAATGCACTCGGGTGAGACGCCCTACCTTCACAGTGGAGGTCTCTAATTTTACCTGCACTAAAAACTGATATTTCGAATCTAAATGGTCTAGGTAGGTAAAAAGAATATTCCCATCTAAATCAAACCACAGTTCACTTTCATTTAAGCCATGATAATGTCTCACTTCAAAAGATCGGTTATCCTCCCACATCGATTCCCCTACCTTTTTGGGACACAAAAAGGCCTTCAAAAGTGATTTGGCACTCGGAACTATTTTTTCAAATTGAAATCGAATCCAACCTTCACCTCTGGCCTGCACTACTAGCTCTGCAGCAAACTCAAATCCAGAAAGGGAAAAGGAAAGGGTCAGTATCTGCCCCTCGGTAATCACCGGCCATTCTTCAATCTCATGAAGGACCACTCGCAAAAAGGAGATATCGATGACTCTCGCCGTATTGTCTCCCCATCGAACCCTACAATTTTGCAACGCCCCGGGCGTGACTAAATGGCGGGTAGAAATATCGGCTGCTAAGGGTTGCACTGCGACCGATCTATTATTTTCCGATTCATTAATTTCCATTGGAGGTGAGTGTAAAAATGGTTCCGATTAATTACAAGCTTTTTAAAAAAATACAATGCCGCACTGCGGTCTTTGTTTGATCTCTTTAAAGATTTTTGCCTCACCGGTATTCCTGATTTCGCTGGTTAATCGATTGCTGAACACCCTAGCTTGAAGTAACTTGGCGATATCGACGTTAAATGCTTTTATTAAGACCTCTTTCATGACCTAAAGCATTAAGATTTTGCAAGAGGCTTGGCCAGAGCGAGGAACGGGAGGAAAAAGCACGGAGGCGATGCTAAAGGCATCGTCGAGTACTTTTTTCGACTGTGACGAAGCGCTGGTCAAGGATCTTGCAAAATATTATGCTTTAGGTCATGAAAGAGGTCTTTAGGAGACCCTTTTTTATGGCAGAGGCTTCACTTGATAATATCGTTTTTGTAGCTGCAAAACGCACCCCCTTTGGATCCTTTGGAGGGAGTTATAAGGATCTTACCGCTACCGACTTAGCGGTCATGGCGTCACAATCTGCCATGGCGCAGGTGCCAGGAATAGAAAAATATATTGATCATGTGATCTTTGGAAATGTGGTTCAGACCTCTAAAGATGCCAGTTACCTCGCCAGACATGTCGCCCTGCGATTGGGACTTCCTCTTACCGTTCCTGCCGTTACCACTAATCGTTTATGCGGCTCCGGTTTTGAGGCCATCGATGATGGCATTCGTCGACTAAGATTAAAAGAGGCCTCCGCAGTTCTTGTCGGAGGTACCGAGAGTATGAGTCAGAGCCCCTATGTGATTCGCTCGGCACGGTTTGGAAATAAATTTGGCCATACCGAGATGGAGGATAGTTTAATGACCGGACTCTTTGATACCTTTGCAGAGGTATCTATGGCGATCACGGCAGAAAATGTAGCTGTAAAATACGGTATCGATCGACTGCAATCTGACACCTTTGCTCTAGCCTCTCAGAAAAAGGCCTTGGCCTGGACCGGGACCCCCTCATTTTCCAAGGAGGTCACAAAGGTATCTTTGATGGAACGAGGAAAAAATAGGGAGGTGCTTATCGACGAGCATATTCGTAAAGAGGCCTCTTTAGAAGGTTTACAAAAATTAAAGGCTGTCTTTAAAACTAATGGAGTGGTCACAGCGGGAAATGCAAGTGGCATGGTAGACGGTGCCACCGCTCTTATCGTCACTACCAAAAGGCTTGCGCAGGAAAATAACTGGGCCATTTTAGGTGAGTGGTTAGGCTCCCACGTTGTGGGCTGCGAGCCCACTCTAATGGGAATGGGGCCGGTTCCCGCTATCGAAGGACTTTTTAAAAAAACGGGAATGGCTATTAAAGACATCGCTCGCTTTGAAATAAATGAGGCCTTTGCTCCTCAAGTATTGGCATGTCAAAAGCTCTTAGAGATTCCAATCTCGAAGTTAAATGTCGAGGGAGGGGCGATTGCCATCGGTCATCCTCTAGGGGCTAGTGGGGCTCGCTTGATCGCCCATTTACTTTATCAATTAAATTCTGGCCCCTCTGAAATAGGCTGTGCCGCAGCCTGTATCGGTGGCGGACAGGGCATGGCCCTTTTAATTAGAGCGTGATCCGATTGTATCGTTTTGTTTTATCTTTTCTTTGTTTTATTTTAATCGGGGATTTCGCTTGTGTCTTTGGAGCTGAGGCTAAAACTGAGATAGCCCTACAGTTTCGCGCCGATTTTTATGAACGTAATCTCAAAAATAAAACAGAGAAAGGACGAGGCAACGCTTGGATTAAAAGTGGAGAGAGAGAAATTTGGGCAGACTATATTGAGCTAGACCGAACGACAAATAAGGCCACTGCCAATGGCAACGTTCGCCTCAAAGAAAATAATATTGAAATTTTTTGTAATCGAGCGATCTACTCATTAGATGGCTCCGAGGCTTTTTTAGAGGAGGCCACGCTGCTTGCAGGC
>JABMMY010000241.1 GCA_013205415.1 Deltaproteobacteria bacterium | reverse complement strand
TCTCTCCCGCAATTTGCTCTGCCTCTTCAATCTCATTCTCAAATACTAAGACCTGAGGAAGGGTATTCTCACCGACCTTACCTGCGGCCTTTAAAACTTTTTTATGGCGATCATTATTTTTGGCAATAATGCTATTAGCAACCTCTAAAATCGCTGGAGAGGATCGATAGTTTTGTTCTAGTCTTACCACCTTGCAGTTTTTGTGATGTTTCGGAAAATCTAAAATATTTTTGATGCAGGCCCCTCGCCAACCATAAATAGACTGATCATCATCTCCTACTACCGATAAATTGTGATGAGAATCGGTAAGAAGATGAATTAATCTCATTTGCATTAAATTAGTATCTTGAAACTCGTCTACCATTACCTGGGTAAAAGAGGACTGCAGTCTATCTTTAATCTCTCTATTTTTTTCCATCAGTTCAATAGGTTTTAAAATAAGCCCATCAAAATCTACCATTCCTAATTGTCGGAGTCTTTTTGTATAATGAGGGAGAACCCATTCCACAGCTTGATCATATTCGTCTACACCCGCAGAGGCTATTTGACCCCGTTCTCTCCAATGGCTTAAAAGTGAGAGGATTCTCTCTGCATCATAGGCCGTTTTATCTCCATGATGAAAATCTTTTAAAATTTCTTTTACAATCGAAGCCGCATCTCCTGGATCTAAAATACCAAAAGTTTTGGGAAGCTGAGCCTCTTTATAAAATTCCCTTAAAATTTTGAGACCAAAAGAATGAAAAGTTCCGGCCCAAATGGATTCAGCAAGAGTTCCTAATTTAGCTCGCACGCGTGTTTTTAATTCTCGAGCCGCCTTGTTGGTGAAGGTCATCACGCAAAGTTCTTTGGGGGACACTATTTTTTCTTCAATGAGTCTTCCTGAACGGGCTACTAGCACCGTAGTTTTTCCTGATCCTGCTCCTGCTAAAATTAGAAGAGGGCCATGATTGTGGAGAGCGGCCTCCCTCTGCTCTAAATTTAACCCGCTGAGCCAATGACTATTCAAACATCTCTCCCAACAGACCTCTTTCATGAAAGAGGTCTAATAAAAAACCCAACTTTTTGGTAGTTAGATAAAAGAGTCAAGGGAGTATCAAGAGGCCTATGGAGTGGGCATTTAAGAGGTTATTTTATAGGAACTATAAATAACGCTGGCTAGCAAAACGGAACCGGTAAAACTAAGTTATCACTACCCCAGTAGTAGAAATATCACTGGGGAGAACTTTAATACCTTGAGATAGGCAGGCCTCTGCAATCTGTTTTTTATGAGCGGGATCCACTAAGACTAATAAACTTCCGCCTTGAGCGGCTCCACATACCTTTACACCCTGGATATTTAGCGAGGTTAGAAATTTTATGATCTGATCTAGTCTTTGGTGGTAACTCCGAAGGTTGATTTTCTTATTCGCCATTCTTCAGTTAAAAGACTGCCTACTTTTTTCCAGTCTATTTGAGATTTTATTAATGTTTGATGAAGAAGTTCGGAAAGTTCATGAATGGCCTTTAAACCTGAAATAACCGTTTCATCACCCTCTATTGCTTTTTTATAAACTTCCCAATTGCTGAGTCCACTGTGATGCATCTCTCCCGAAAAAAGAATAAGGAATCTAGAGTTGAGTTCTGTCGTTACCTTTTCAGAATAACTTTGCCGACCTATTTTCCCTGCTTCATAGGTAAAACAATGGAACCCACCAAAAATAGCGCCTAAATAATCTTGCGTTCCTGTAGGGGTTTTTAAGTATTCTGCCTCTATGTCTCTAGCGAATTCCATGAGTTTCCATTGCCACTCTTCAGTTTGAAATTTTTCAGTTAGCTGTCCCAAGCCTTTTAATAAAGCCACACAGAGAGTAGAAGAACCTCCTAGTCCACTGCCTATAGGAGCTTCGGTTTCAATTTTAATTTTTAAATGAAAGCTCTCTTGGATCGGGTTTTGAGTCAAAAAACGACTCACAATTGCGACCGGAAAACGCACCTCCTTAGGAACGCTTTCTAACGATCTACCTAATTGGGGATCGGTGAAGGAAAAGGAGATCCCATTGGAATTATGAATCTCTATTAGTTGAGTGGCGCTAGGTTTTGATTCGAAATAACAAATGGCATTAAGATTGAGGGCTACATTAATTGTTTTACTGGAACCGAATAAACAATACAGGGGCCAAAGATCTAAGGTTCCCCCAGCTAGATCAGCTCTGGTGGGAGCTGAAACTGTAAACTTTTCTGTTTTCATACCAATGGCTTCTCTTTTAAGTGTTTAAGGAAACTCAATGACCGTTTCATTTGCCTTAATATAACCTAAAACTTGGCGCACGACTCGTTCTTGTTCTTCAGGATTTTTCTGGAATTGCTCGATTTGTCTTTCTAGATCTATTTTTTGATCTCTGATGGTGGCTACTTTGTGTTCTAATTTATTATTTTGATCAACCATTCGACGCCAATCTAATAAACCTCTTTTTGAAAAGGTGCCCATCAGACAGATCAATGCAATGGAAAGCAAAAGAGGAAAACGCACAAAAAGGCGATATTGAGAGGACATGTATTTTAAGCTTTTGTTTTTTTATGATTTTAAAAAGAAACGATTAGATTCAGATAGTAAAACTCTGACCCATTTTTAATTATAACCGGATTTCACCATTCTCTCAACACTCGATAGAAGGGAATCTATATTTGATGCACCTTGATAGTGTTAGTCGACCCATGCGCCGCCTTTGGAAGCCCTGCAGTAATTACAATCTTATCACCCGTATTGCAGAGTCTCATTGCTAATAGCCTCTGCCCAACAGCTTCAAACATTGAGGTTTGAGTCATTAGACTATCCATATCCTCCATGAATAAGGCCTCGACTCCCCATTTCATGGAAAGCTGACGATAAGTTTCGAGATTCCCGGTAATGGCGAGTAAGCGATTATTGGGCCTGCACTTTGATGTTAATAAGGCCGATTGGCCCGATTGAGTAATCACTACAATCAGTTTTGCCTTTACGATGGAGGCTAGTCTTACTGCGCTCTGTAAAAGAGCAATCGCTAATTGTCCCTCTGGAGGCAAGAGCCACTCATTGTAAAGAATGGCCTGTGTAGAGGGCTCACTTTCCATCTCCTCAATAATTCGCTTCATCATATGAACCGATTCAACAGGATACTTGCCTACGGCCGTTTCATTAGAAAGCATCAAAGCATCAGCACCATCTAAAATGGCATTGGCAACGTCTGAAGCCTCCGCTCGAGTGGGGCGAGGATTATCGACCATCGACATTAACATTTGAGTCGCAATAATGACCGATTTTCCGAGAAGATTACATCGTCGTACAATCTTTTTCTGAAGGACAGGAACCCGTTCATTGCCTACTTCAACAGCTAAGTCTCCACGCGCCACTAGAATTCCGTCGGAAGCTTCGATGATTTCATCTAGATTAGCCAAGGCTTCTCGTTTTTCTATTTTTGAAATTACTAAAATTTTCTTATTTCGAGAGGCAATAAAACTTTTTAAATGGCGAACCTCTTGCGCAGTTCTTACAAAAGATAGAGCAATGAAATCCACGCCACGTTCCACACAGAAAAGAATGTCTTCATAGTCTTTCTCAGTAATAGCTCTGGCTGAAAAAGAGGCCTCTGGTGCGTTGATTCCTTTGTTTTGTTTTAAAATTCCACCATCGATAACCACACAAAGAAGACCTTTATCGGTCCTTTCAATCGCCTTCAAGGTCATGAGCCCGTCGTCTAAAAGAATGCTATGACCAGGGGCTACATCTCTAACAAAATCTTTATAACTTGTAGGAATAGTGGCCAATCCAGTGACTGAGTCTATCGACCCCACTACATTTTCCGCAGTGACTAAAGCCTGGGCCCCTACTTTTAGATCGATCTCACCATTTAACAGTTTTCCAATTCTTAATTTAGGCCCTTGAATATCGGCCATAATACCAATGGGGCGCCCCAGACTTATTTCAAGCGTCCTAATCTCACTAATGATTCTAGAGAATTCACTATGGTTC
>JABMMY010000240.1 GCA_013205415.1 Deltaproteobacteria bacterium | reverse complement strand
TTTCTTTTAAGGCTCTTAAACATGCAGCAAGGCATCCCAATGTCTCTCAACTTTTTTTAATCTATTTTTTCTACATTTCAGCCTTTTCCATGATGGAACAGGTCTTGGGACTTTTTATCCAATCGACATGGCACCCCTTAACCGCCGGAGTGGAATGGGTGGCAAGAGGTAAACAATCTGCAGCACAGACGGCCTATGTTTTAATTATGGTGGGCGTGACTGCCACGATAGTTCAAGGGGGATTGATTGGACGTCTTGCTAAAAAATTTGGCGAGCGACGACTTTTGATTACCGGAATTACCTTTGTAGGAATTGCGCTAGCCACAACTCCGTTGATTGGGCAGTTGGGAATCTATTCACTGATGTTGCTCTGGGGCGTGGGTCTGGCTATTGGGAGTGGACTGACCAATCCCTCTCTGTCGAGTCTCATCTCTCAATCTGTCGATAAGGGAGAGCAGGGGGAGGCCTTAGGAATGGGACAGTCTATTTCGGCCTTGGGAAGGGTCATTGGCCCCTCAATAGCGGGCGTTCTTTTTGAACGGTCCGTGGGACTTCCATTTTGGTTGGGAAGTGGGATCGTTTTTATAGCGGCTATTATTGCAACCTCATTAAAAACTACTGCAAAAGTTTCTTAAGTTTTTCTCACTAATAATCTCTAAACGAGTCCTATCATTCTCCTAATGCATCAATTGAGGGATATGAAATTTGGGGGGGAATCCTAACTATTATTAGAATCTTTTGTCACAAAACAGTAGATGACTACGTTCCTCTCTTGTTACTGCGAGTGTTGTCATGATGTGCTAATTCTATTTGACTGCCCTGGCCCCCCCACCAAACCAATCTGGGGCAGTCAAATAATAAAAAAAATAGCAGAGCCTAAAACAAATCAAATCTTGACGAGACAACTTGAGTGATGGGATTTAAGCTGCACTTGAAACTGCAATTGGGAGATCCTACCATGGCCACTAAAGAACGAGTTCTCATAGTTGAAGATGAAAAAGATATTGCCGATTTGATGGTGCTTCACCTGAAAAGAGAGGGGTGTGAAGTTGAAGTGGTTGATAATGGTGAGGAGGCTTTAGTCCGAATTCAAAGGAATAGATATTCCCTTTTAATTTTAGATTGGATGTTGCCTGGAATCTCAGGCTTGGATCTGTGTAAAAAAATAAGCACTGAAAATTTGGTTTCTACCGGCACCTGTATCTTAATGGTAACGGCAAGGGCTCAAGCTGCCGATATTGTTTTGGGGTTGGAGGTCGGAGCAGATGACTATCTGACAAAGCCATTTGATATTTCTATTTTATTAGCCCGAGTGAGAGCCCTTTTTAGAAGGGTGCATCATGGCGAGTCGATCAATGAGGATAAAAAAATTCAAATTGGAGAACTTTCCATTAATAGTGAAACCTACGAAGTTCATTGTGGAAATAAACTTGCCGATTTGACACCTTCAGAATTTAAACTGTTATATGCATTAATGAAAAATCGGGGCAGAGTATTAACTAGGGATCGTCTCATTGAGTTGGTTCAAGGTGATGGAGTGACTGTGATTGATCGTGCGATAGATACCCATATTTTTGGATTACGAAAAAAACTGGGTGATTACTCCGCTATTGTTGAAACCATTCGTGGAGTGGGCTACCGAGTAGCCTCTTCATTCTAGGAGTTTTGAAGTGTGGTTTTTTAGCCTATTGGCCCTTGGGTTTTTAGGGGGCCTTTTTCTTTATTATCAAAAGAGACAGAGTTTTGAGCGAAATGGATTGGTTCGTGAAATTGAAGATCTTAAAAAGAAATATGAAGTTGCCACTCAAAATCTTCGCATGGAGGAGGGTGAGCTAGAAACGGTCATGAGTGCCATTTCAGACGCTATTTTAGCCGTCGATAAAGAGGGACGGCCTATTTTTTTTAACACCAAGTTTGAAATAGTTTTTGGACAGGGCAAAATTCCTAAATTTTTAAGATTGAGAGAAATTTTTGAAGATCCTCAAATTGTAAGTGCCTTTGAAATGGCACTGAGAGAAGGGAGAAATTCCTCTTCCCACTCCTTTAAATTCTCTTCTTCTAATGGTCAGGTGAGATATTTTAACCTGTCGGTCTCTCCACTAAGCCGTTCAGGGTTAGTCATTTATGGTGCGCTTGGAATTTTTCATGATGTCACAGAATTAAAAACAGCAGAACAGATGCGAATCGATTTTGTGGCAAATGTCTCACACGAATTAAGAACCCCTTTAACCTCTATTAAAGGTTATACGGAAACTTTATTAGCAGACTTTCAAAAAGATCCTGAAAGTTTAAAACAGGAATCGACCGAGGAATTTTTAGAAAAAATAGCAAGGAATGCATCGAGATTAATGAACTTGGTAGGGGATCTTTTAGATCTATCTTCGATTGAATCTAATGAGGCTTTTCATAAGGAGCTGGTTTTAACTGAAGATATCATGAGCCGAATTTCTAGAACGATGGAAGAAAAGTTTAAGATAAAAAAACAGGTTTTAGAATCGAAGTGTTTTCATAAAGAGGTTTGGGCCGATCCTAATCGATTAGAACAGGTATTAATTAATCTTATCGATAATGCCCATAAGTATACCCCCGAAGGTGGGCATGTTTCTGTGATCTGGAAGAGAGAGGCGAATGAGGTGATTCTTACAGTAAAAGATACCGGGGTGGGTATCCCTGCTGAATATCATTCACGACTGTTTGAAAGATTCTATCGAGTGGATAAGGCCAGATCTCGTGACCAGGGGGGCACGGGATTGGGATTGTCTATTGTGAAGCATATTATGCAGAAGCATGAAGGGACCGTCTCCTTAGAGAGTGCTCCTAAAAAAGGCTCCACCTTTAGCTGCCGCTTTCCCGTAAACTAAGGTCCTTTAAATCAGAATTAACCCGATTAAACGCACCGCATCCAATAAAAAACCAACCTTTTAGGTAGTCATTCTTGTTAGGAATCGGTTAAGTTTACACTCTCTGATTTGGGGGATTTCATGAGAAGGTTAAGCGCATTATTAAATTTCAGCCTTTTGTTAACTGCTCTTACCTTTCCCTGCTCTTTATTTGGCGTTGGTATTTTCCATGATCTTGGATTAGCGGATTGGATTAGTTACCAAGAGCCCCTGGCCTTTAAAAATTTAGTCAGAAATATTTCAGCTCCTGGAACGGCAAAAGGGTCGGTCCTCGCCTCTCCCTCTAAAAATAATCCCAATTATTTTTTTCATTGGGTGCGAGATGCTGCCGTTGTAATGGATGAAATGGTGACTCGTTATGAAACGACCGTAATACTTGAGAATAAAAATCGGTATCTCGAGTCTCTCATCGATTATATTTATTTTTCAAAACTAAATCAGCAAACACCTAATTTGAGTGGGGGGCTTGGAGAGCCGAAGTTTAATGTAGATGGTACAGCCTTCTCGGGAAGTTGGGGCCGACCTCAGGACGACGGTCCTGCAATGCGTGCCGCCACCTTAATTCATTTAGCTAAAGTATGGTTAAAAGAGGGCAATAAAAAACTAGTTGTAGAAAAACTTTATGATGGTACCGCGAATTCTATCATTAAAAAAGATTTAGAGTATGTGTCACAGCAATGGAAAAATGTATCCTTTGAACTTTGGGAAGAGGTTAAGGGCCACCACTTTCACACGCGGATGGTGCAGTATCGTGCCATGATAGAGGGTGCTGAGCTTGCAAATCTACTTTTTGATTTTAAAGCGGCCGAGTGGTATCTAAGTCAAGCTTCAGAAATGGAGCCTGAATTAGAACGCCATTGGAGTTTTACCAAAAGAATTTTAGTGAGTACGTTGGATCGCGAAGATGGGCTCGATTATAAATATAGTGAATTAGATTCATCGGTTATTTTAGGGATTAATCAAGGCCATGTAGAAAATGGATTTATGTCCTTTTCTGATGATAGAGTACTGGCCACTGTAAATGCGCTAGAAGAGGCCTTTTATCGTCTTTATTCTATTAATAGAAATGGGGCCCCTGGAATTGCGATGGGACGTTACCCTGAAGATCGGTATGATGGTTTTAATAGTGGAGCTAGCGGGAATCCCTGGTTTTTAATTACAAGTGGTTTTGCCGAATTTTATTATCGATTAGCGAGAGATTTAAATCACAAACAAGAAATCAAAATATCGGCTGTTAATAAGGGGTTTTATCGAAGTCTTGGAATAAAAAGAAAATCTTATGATAGTTATAAAAAGGGAAGCTCAGAATATATACAGTTAATTGAAGCGATTCACGCAAAGGGCGATTCTTTTCTTTCTCGAGTTAAATATCATGTCGATGGAACCGGCTCTATCTCTGAGCAGATCAATCGTGATAGTGGTTATATGCAAGGGGCCCGTGATCTCACTTGGAGTTATGCAGCGTTATTATCTGCGATCAGATTTAGATAATCCTTCCCCAACTGAACAGTACTTTTCCTAGGTCAGCCCCCTAATACCTCTAGCCCCTTTAGTTTTCTTACCGTCTGAAAGTAGGGCATGCTAAAATACTCACAGGAGAAAAAGCATGGATAATATTACCCATTCCTTAGTTGGGGCCTTGACCGCTGAGATGGCAGTTGCTTTTCTTAAAATTAAAAAACCTGAATGGGTGGTTTCAAGACGAACACGTGTTGTTTTTCTATTATCCGCACTACTGGGAAGTAATATATGCGATCTTGATTTTATTATCAGTCTGCTTTTAAAACCCACTCGATTACAGTATCTGCTTCATCATCGAGGTCATACCCATACGTTAATCACAGCGCCATTTCAGGCGGGGCTCATTTTTTTGGGTTTTTGGTGTTTCGGAAAGTTTAAGAAAATTTACTGGGATAAGGTAGAAATTACGGGGATCGTCCTACTTTCATTTCTTGGAGTCGTTTTGCATTTATTATTTGATTCTCTGAATCAGTATGGCGTGCATCCCTTCTGGCCCTTCTATAATGGTTGGTTTTATGCCGATATGCTTTTTATAGTAGAACCTTGGGTGTGGGTGACACTTCTGCCTTTATTATTTTTTTCATCAGGAAATAGATTTTTTAGAGCCTTTATCTTTTCTATTTTTATTGCAGGCCTCGCACTGATTTGGTTTTCCGGGTTTATTCCATGGGGTTTGGCAGCTGTCATTACTACATGGAGTGGATTTATTTTTATTCTGTTTATGTATTTTGGAAATCACACACGCATTGCCATCTGTATTTCAGCCCTGTTTCTTATTTGTCTTGTTTTTGGTTTGGAATCACGTTGGCTGAAAAATGAAATTAAAACAAGGTTTGAAAAGGAGGAGGTTGGAGTTGAGGTAAAGGACGTTATTTTATCTCCCTTTCCTTCCAATCCTCTTTGTTGGCATCTAGTTACCGTGGAAACATTACCCACTAGGCTTAATTATAAATTACGAAGAGGTATCGTGGCTCTCTTTTCTAATCTATACACTCCGGAGCAATGCCTACATCTAATTTCAGCGAAGGAGGTAGTTACCAAGACTAACTCTAATGTGGTATGGACGACAGAAATGAAATTATCAAGACAGGAACTTCAAAAACTTTATAAAAAATCCTGTTATGTCGCCGCTCAATTAAAGTTTGTGAGGGCTCCTTTTTGGTATCAAAAGGATGGAAAACTATATTTTGCTGATTTGAGA
>JABMMY010000239.1 GCA_013205415.1 Deltaproteobacteria bacterium | reverse complement strand
CTTTGTGTATCGATTCTTAAGTTTTGTAACTCTTTAGCTTTTTTTTCTCTTTCAGCATCAGTCATGGTTATGCTATTTTTTTTGTAATCACCTTCTTTTTCTTGCAAGGTTGTTATTGATTTTTTTAGCTTGTCGGTTTTGGCTTTGAATTCTTTTTCTAACTTTTTGTTACTAATATCGGTTTGTGGAGCTTCCTTCAGGATTTGGTCAACCTTAACGACACCAATTTTTACTTCCGCATGACTAATGTTAGTGGTGATTATTAGCACTACCCCTAAAGCCAACAAAATTCTTTTCATTTTCTTCTCCTGGTTAATTAAATTAATTAAAAATTAGTGCCCATACCAAATTGGAATGTTTGTGTCTCATCATTTTTATCGTCGTTTAACGGCGCTGCGAATGATAAGTTAAGAGGGCCAAAAGGTGAAAGCCATAGTGCACCGAGACCTGCAGAATAACGCATTTGTGAGGACTCAAATGAGTCCTCAAAAACACCACCGGCATCGACAAACACACTCATCCTAAAGCTGTCATTATTTTTTAATCCGGGGACAGGGAAAAATGTTTCAGCACCAAGATTAATAAGACTTTTACCCCCGTAGGTCACAAAGTCAGCATAGCTTGCCTCGTATATTTTTTTTCCAATAGAGCCCTCTTTAAATCCTCGCACCGATTTAGGGCCACCAGTTTTGAAATTTTTAAAAAATGGTAGTAGCTCATCTCCATAACTATCAGCATAACCAAGGTCACCTGACAATCTAGTGGTTATTTTTGCAGATAAAGGAAAGAACTTTTCAGCTGAGGCTTTAACCTTAAAATATTGCATGTCCAAAACTGGTGCTGAGACATCCGCTGTGATTGAATATTTCTCACCTTTGTTTGGTTGGATTATATTGTCCCGCGAGTCACTTGTGAATCCAGTGTAAAAAATTAACGAGTTGGATGAGCAGCTTAAAGACCCTGTATCTGAAACAGAAGAGCAGTAATCTTTATACCCTTGTGGGGCATTTGCTCCTAATGAAAGGTCCGTCATATCTACTGCGCTTCCAAACGAAATAGTGTCTTTTTCATTGACAGGAACTCCAAAATTTAAACCGAGGCCGTAGGATGAGGTGTCATAAGTTCCCGTTCCCAAATCTTTTGTATTGGTATCTTTTCTATAAATCGAAAATCCTCTTGATATCCCATCATCAGTGAAGTATGGGTCTGTAAATGAAAGGGAATATGTTTTGTTGACATCTCCAGTGCTGACTGATGAAGATATATTGTTACCCGTACCCAAGAAATTTGCCTGCGACACACCAAATGTCCCAACAACCCCCTCACTTGAGCTTACCCCAGCCCCTATGCTAACTTGCCCTGTATTCCTCTCTTCAACCTTAACATTTATATCAATTTGATCAGGCACCCCTGAAACTCCTGGTGTTTCTATATCGACCTTATCAAAAAACTGAGTTCTTGTAAGTCTAGTTTTTGAGCGGTCAACGCTCTCCTGTGAAAACCATGACGATTCAAACTGTCGCATTTCTCTTCGAATAACTTTGTCCTTAGTTTTTTCGTTGCCTACAATATTAATTCTTCGTACGTATATTTTTTTTCCAGGCTCTATATGAAAATCGAAACCTACTACATTTTTTATTTTATCAATAGTTGGAACCGCATTTACATTAGCAAAAGCATAGCCAAAGTTACCTAATTTTTTTGTCATATTAGTAGACGACTCATTCACTAACTTTCTATTAAACAGGTCACCCTCCTTAATTAGGAGTTGATTCTTTAAGTCCTCTATTGATACTGAATCCGATGATCCAGTGACTTTCCCATCTAGATTTGTTCCTAGTATATTGATTGCGCCAATTGTGAACCTTGAACCTTCGTCCACGGTTATTGAAATATAGATGTTCTTTTTGTTTTTAGAGATGCTAACAATGGTTGAATTTATCTTGAAATCAAGATAACCCCTGTCCATATAAAAAGATTTTATTTTTTCAAGATCTCCAGATAGTTCCTGCTTAGAATATCTATTATCTTTATTCCACCAAGACATATAGTTGGTTGTCTTTAAGGCTAGTTGATCCAATAAGTCGTCTATATTAAAGACCTTTACCCCGACTAGTTTAATTGACTTAATTCTTGATGTATTTCCTTCTTCAACATAAAAATCAATATTCACCCTATTTCTCTCAAGGTTTTCCACTACAGACTTTACGCTGGCGGTGTATTTACCGTTAGAAAGGTATTGCGTAGCTATCTCTTGTTCAGCTTTATTAAGATCTGCCTTATCAAAAGTTAAGCCGCTTGCAATGTTTAAGTATGCTAAGCCCTCTTTTAAGCGTTCAGGCTGAAATGTTTCGGTTCCATGAAAATTAATCTCATTAATTATTGGTCTTTCGCTCACTGAAATTACAATTACCGAGCCCACTCTTTCTACAGCAACATCTTTAAATTGCCCTGTTTTGTATATTAAGCTTATTACTTCAGAAAAGTTAATTCCGCTTATTTCGTCGTTAATTTCAAATGGAATATTATTAAACACTAGGCCCGGATCAATTCTTTGAAGGCCTTCGATTTTAATATCAGAGACTTTAATCTCTTCTTGGGAGTGGGAATAGAACGAGAAAAGCAATAAAAAAGATATCAAAAATTTAATCATTAAAGCGTTCAGTAAATTTTAAAGTGTAATTATATACTGCATTCTACAATTCACACAATAAAAAACTGTGCCAAGTTGTTGAGAAATAACAAAAAAATTAATTAAAATGACTCTTATTAATTGTCTCTTGCACTTTAACTCTTACCTCGTTATCTAGGGCTATAACTTCTTCTATATTAGTAATATTGACGGCAGAAATATTATCAAGTGCCCATT
>JABMMY010000238.1 GCA_013205415.1 Deltaproteobacteria bacterium | reverse complement strand
TACCAATACTTAACATGGTAAATGGTAATATGGCTGCTCTTAAGTTGGAGACCTGTATAGTATATATCAGGAGTGACGGGTTATTTATGAGGCAACAGCTTAGTTAGGAAGAAACTGAAACACATTGGCTATTCCCTTTCCGACATGGCCCTGAATTTGGGCCTCAACCTTTCTCACCCCGACACCGAGGATGTTTTAGTTAAGTTAAAACCTTTTTGGTGGGATCGCTTTTTTTCAAATAACTATTTGACCCATGATAGGCCCTACGCGGGAGCCGTGGAATATACCCAGGAACTTTTTAATCTTGGCGCTCATTTAGTTTATCTAACTGGACGCGAACAGGAAAAAATGGAGAGCATGACGATTCAAAATTTAACCCGAGACCAGTTCCCCATGGATTCTAGCCAGACCACACTCGTCATGAAGCCAAGTGGGGCTATTCTCGATGTGGCTCACAAGCAGAATGTAAAACCACTGATCCATAAGACGGGAACTCTTTTAGCCTCCTTTGAAAATGAGCCCTTAAACATCATGGCTCTTTATCGAACCTTTCCAGAGGCGATGCATATTTTTATGGACAGTGTCTACAGCGATAATCCTACAGAACCTGGACAAAATTTATTTCGAATTCACAGTTTTAAAAAAGGCTAGCCTGCTCAACTAATAACCTAAATTTCGCGCGAGGAAATATAGTCCGATGTTTTTTTTAAGAAAATCTCCCTCCTATTTTCTTTTAGGAACCCTACTGATTCCCCTTAATCATAAGCTACCCTCTTGGCACACCTCCGTTTATTCCGATATCAAACCCAATACGATTAGCTTCACCGCTGGGTCCCTTTCGATTCATGTTGATAGTTCCAGCAGTCCCCTATTTTATATGTTACCTAAACCGGTTCTGGTTAGAACGGTAAAGGTCCAGGGTGAGCTTTCTGGACTGCCCTCTTTAAAAACAAAAACAGAGGACAGTAAGGAGGGAGATGATCTTGCCTTTCGATTGGGGCTGGTGGAATCCTCAGTAGAACCCCCCAGCATCATCGCCAGATTTCTAGCACCTAATTGGATTCGAATTCTTTTGGATTACCTTCCTGAACAGGGAATTAAAACGGTAAGGTTTTTAACTATTTCACAGGAAAAATCGGTCGGCGCCTTTCGGTTCCATCCGCAAAATGATCTCATCCAAGAGATAGTTGCTTTAAGAAAAAGGACACCTGGAAAATTTGAGATTAATTATAGATTCAAGGCGCCCGCTCCTACGATGGCCCTTTGGATTCAACCCGATGGAGATGACACCCAATCCCAATTCACATTAAAGTTAAATAGTATCGAGCTTGAAACGGTAGAAACCGTCTCTACAAAAAGGATAAAATAATTTCCGAGTTAGATTGAAGCTGAGACAATTTCAGCTATTCTATCTCCCACAGAATCTACATAATCTTGAGGAGTGGAGGCGCCACCCGTTACAGCGATTTTTCTTTTCCCTTGAAACCACAGGGGATCCAACTCGAGCATCTCTTCAATTAAATAGGTTTCGGGCTGAAACTGCTTGCAGATTTTTACAAGTTTATTGGTGTTACTACTATTTTTTCCACCTACTACAATAAACACATCCGCTTTTTTTGCCAAAATTTCAGCCTCCTCTTGGCGAATACTGGTGGCATCACAAATGGTGTTGTAAACGGCCACATCCTTATATTTCGCCTGACATTTCTCAATAATAATATTGAGGACCTTCACCTCGATGGTAGTTTGGGCAACGATGCCTACTTTAGTAACTTCGATGGGAATAGTATCAATATCCTCCGGCTTATAGGTCACCAGATAATTTTTAGTTCCAAAATAACTAAGAACCCCCTTTACCTCTGGGTGATTGGCATCCCCTACCAACACTAGAAAATAACCTTTACTACCTAAACTAGCTGCGATTTTTTGTGGCTTTTTTACCAACGGGCAGGTCGCATCAACTATTTGCACCCCCCGAGATTTAAAATCTTTTTCAATCTCTTTACGAACCCCGTGAGAACGCAGAATCACCGTCCCACTAGTGACAGCATCGGCATCCTCTACCGTTTTGACACCCTGCTTTTCAAAATCTGAGTTCGTCTTAGGGTTGTGAACGATGGCTCCAAAAGAGAAGACCGCAGTGGAATGAGGTTTGCTTTTATCTACCGCCTGCTGGCCCAATTTAATCGCTCGTACCACACCAAAACAGGCCCCTCCATTAGGTGCGATGGTAATCTCTATGGAATCATCATCACTAAATCCAAGAGATCTCCTGGACTCCTTATTTTCTAAATGGGTATCTAAAGTCATGTATTCCCCTTCCTTTTAGATTAGCTGTGCTGAGCAAAGATTGTCAATCTGCCACCGCTTTTAAAAATGCTCTTGGCGGCATTATTTCTTCATTTTCTCTTCATCAAGTTTCGGTGGGGTTAATCCTAAAATAACCCGAAAACGCATATAGAGACTAGATGAAAGATTACAAATTACATTTAAAATATCTGCTAATGAAATTTAGTTGGCACATTATTAGTTTGCTAAGCTTAATCGTAGTGACACTTTCAATCACCTAGATCACCTCATTAGGCTTCAATTGGGTTCTCCAAAAATATCGGGATCTGGCCGAAATTTTTTTGATAATATTGACTCACCTTTCTAAACATAATCACGCCTACTATTAACCCCAACACATTAAAAATGACATCCTCACCACTGGGCCAGCGATTGGGAACAAAACTCTGAATCAGCTCGGTTAATCCTGAATAGCTTAAAAACCATAAACTATATCTAATTTGCGTACGTTCAGGTTTATCTTGAGAGGCAAACATTGCTAAAAATCCCAGTAAACTAAAGCTCGAGATGTGGAGAAACGCTGAGGCGGGAGCAGAACTCGTATCCCATGGTGGGTTAGAGGCCACAGCCCCCCCAAAAACAACCCATGGATTTTTTAAACATAGCTCATAGGTAAGAAGCCCTAGGTAACTCCACATCCAAACCCACCGATATTTGAAAATATTTTTTTTCACAAGCGGTCCTTAACAAACGAAATGATGAAATATAGGCAAACTGACAGACGAAACCCGGCTCTAACTAAAACATTATACTACGCCCATCTCTATACCGCCTCAACGAATCAATAGGCCCCACCTAAATTAGGTTCTAATGGGATAGTTCTAATCGCACAGTGTCTAGGCTTCAGCGATGAAGCCGTTTACCATGGGACGATGAAATATTTACTATTCACAATTTTGTTATTTTCATCGGTCCTTTTAACCTTTTCGGGATCAAGCCATGCTAGTCCGACCCCGGAAGAGGTCGTAAAACTAGCAGACGAATCAAGATATCCCTCGGGGCAATTTTCATTTGCTGTAAGGGTCACAGACAATGATAACGGAGAAGGAAAAAAAGAGACCCTTTACCAGGTGCATACCAAAGACTCTAACCAATCCTTAGTAGAAACTAAATCCCCAGAACGTTTGCGAGGCCGAAAACTTTTAATGAAGAAACAGGAACTCTGGATGTTTCTACCTACACTAAAAAAACCCACTCGTGTGGGTTTTGAACAGCGTTTAACAGGTGAGGTTTCTAATGGAGAT
>JABMMY010000019.1 GCA_013205415.1 Deltaproteobacteria bacterium | reverse complement strand
GCCCTACAATGTTTGGATACACTCAATAAATATCGGAGGATGAGCTAACCACTCATAAGAATTTTTGAGTGAAATGAGTTTTAGTCTATCCGAAACCCCAAACATTCTTCTCAAAATAGAATATGAGGGTACCGATTTTGTGGGCTGGCAACGCCAAGCTGATGGCCCTAGTATCCAATCGATGATCGAAGATGTTCTTGAGTATATTTTAGAGCGGCGTGTGGTTCTTTATGCTTCGGGACGCACCGATAGTGGAGTGCATGCTCGCTCGCAGTATGCGATGTTTCGAGCCACCTCAAAATATGAGCCTGAACGCTGGGCTAGAATGTTGAATCACAAATTACCTCCTACGATACGGATCTTATATTCCAAGGAGATGCCCTCCGATTTTCATGCTCAAAAGCATGTGATTTCAAAAACCTATGAGTATCGTGTGTTAAATCGAAAGTGTGCTAGCGCTCTGGATCGCGGAGTTCATTTTTATCCTGGTGAATTAGACTGGCAAAAAATTAGAGAAGCATTGCCCTATTTTGTAGGAGAGAAGGACTTTAAGGCCTTTCAAGGGGCTAAATCGGTAGTTAAAACATCTGTGAGAAAAATAAAACGTTTTGATTTGACTCAACTTAGCTCGGAGCTTTTCGTTTTTGAGGTTGAGGGCAATGGATTTTTAAAGCAGATGGTAAGAAATATGGTGGGGACGGTTCTTGAAATAGGCGAAGGAAGAATGTTGCCATCGGCCATTGAGGAAATTATTGCATCCAGGGATCGTCGTAGAGCAGGGCGAACGGCCCCTCCCAGAGGGCTGTATCTCGCCCAAGTGGTGTATCCTGAGCGGTACGGATTGAACTGAGACTCGTTAAGTGGCAAGATAGTCGAATGCACCGAGAGTCTAATCATAGATTATCCCCCGCCTGGTTTTTAGGAGCGGCATTAGTTCTCCATCTTATTTTCGTTAAATTGCCATTAACCCATTCCTCCCTATTTTCATTACCCTCTACGGTGGCCGAACAGGACCCTATTGAAATTGAAAAATATCCGGAAGAAAAAAGAAAACCATCGGTTCAGACAAGTCGATCACAAGAGGAGATCCTTAATGATCAAAGTGATGCCGCTTTGGCAGGAGAATTTAAAAACAGAATAAAAAAAGAGACACAAAGCCGTTTCACCGGACCTTTTCAAGAGGGTAAATCTTTAGGCGAAAGCGCCGCGAAATCCTCTAAAGGGGGTCGTAAAAATGAGAGTGATAACATTGCTAAGGAGGGGGAGCCTACCGACGACTCTGAAGGAGAGATAAAGGGCTCGGAGCTGATGGTTTTAGGGCGCTCTCCACATTACCTATCGGACAAAATTGAAAAAGGGGACCAAACCCTATTGAATACCGATAAAGTTCTTTATGCCTCTTTTATTAATAGAATTGCGGAGGAGGTATATCAGCCCTGGGTAGGATTTATTGGTGATGCCTTAAAAAATATTAATGGGGTGGGTAGAAAAATAGATAATAATACCTACGTCACCAAATTAAATGTAGTGATGAATAAAGAAGGGGAGGTGACCGGCATTCGTATTCTTTCCAGTTGTGGAATTCCGGTCATTGATGAAGCCCCCAAAAAGGCATTTTGGAATACGGAGCCCTTTCCTAATCCTCCATCCCAGCTCGTTGAAGAGGATGGATATATTCGGTTAGTGTATGAGTTTCATTTTGAGTGGAGGTCCTCTGGTTTTAATATCATTCCTCAAACCATTTAAAATCCTAAGATTCTAAGTGAAAATTAAACCGATATTACAAAAATTTCTGAACTGAAAAAAAGAAAATTAAGAGAGTTACCAGATCACACATTCCTAGAACTAAGGGACCCGAGGCTACTTTAGGGTCCTTTTCTATTCGGTGGAAGAAGAATGGAATAGACACCCCCCAAAAACAGGACAAGGTCATAGTAATTAAAAGTGTGAATCCCAACAGAATAGATAACTGTAAATTATTGCGCCACATCCAGCTTGCCCCGGCAGTGAGGGTGCCATAAAAAATTCCGAGAAGTAGGGCGCAGGGAATTTCCTGTTCGATACTTGCCAAATAATTTTTAAAATTGGGTTTTTGTTTATGGAGTTTAGAGACTGTCAGTGTGGTTGATTGCATCGCTATACTTTCATTAAGACCCAGCACAAGGGTCAGAAAAAAGAAAATAGAGATCGATTCTTGAAGGGTCACCTGAAAATAGCCGGTTAAAAAGGCCGCAATCGCTCCTGTGGTAAAGGTAGCAAGCAACCACGGTGAACGAAGCGCAAATCTTCTAAGTAAAGATTTTTCCTTTTTTAAATCGGAGCTAATTCCAAAAAGATCATAAAGGTCGTCGATTCGAGGTCCGGCACTAATATCCCCTAGATCCCCGGCGAACGCTTCAATATTAAGAACACCCAAAAAATGTTTGTGCTCATCTACCACCGGAAAGGCTAAAAACTTATGCTGAGAGAAGGCTTTTCTGGCCTCCTTTATTGTCGTGGTGACCGGCAACGAAATGCACCGCTTAATAAAGATATCCTCTACCAACTGATTGGGATCGGCGGTAAGAAGTCGATGAATGGGGACGACACCAAGAAGTTTCATCGAGTCGTCTACCACATAAAGATATATAATTTTATGTTTAAGCCCCTCTCTTCGAAAGGTAGCATAAACCTTTTCCACCGAATCTTGAATGTGAAGCACAGGAAAATTTCTAGAGATCAGAGAGGTGATGTGCTGTTTGGAATCTGTCATTGTTTCATTAGACCTCTTTCATGACCTAAAGCATAATATTTTGCAAGATCCTTGACCAGCGCTTCGTCACAGTCGAAAAAAGTACTCGACGATGCCTTCAGCATCGCCTCCGTG
>JABMMY010000237.1 GCA_013205415.1 Deltaproteobacteria bacterium | reverse complement strand
GTCGGCATCGATATGAAAGTTGGTTCCCTGTAGATCATATTCATTCGACACTCGACCACTCGTCATGCTGTTAAGACTTTGGCAGCTGGTTTCATCAAGAGTAATAAGCGATGAACAAAGGTCTCTTATTGCCTTCACCTCAGGTGAAAAATCTGCACCGAATAAAGGTTCTAGTCTTTTAAGATGGAGTGCCGTGGTTAGAGATTCTATTTTGTTAGTTCTCGTGTGGGATGCTGAAATAGCTGAGATCTGTGTTTTATCAAAAACGTCCAATGAAATTAAACTTCTTTCAAGTGCCTCCTCTACGGCCTGTAGGCCTTGAATCTGAGAGCAGTCTAAACTTCCTAAAACATGGGGCGGTATTTTCCATGCGTGTATTTGTGAACCATTAAACTCTCTTTCAAAGGAGATTTCAGAGTGCGCAATAAGACTAATCGATTCTAATTTCAAAATTGAGGGAGCCAATACAACAGGCCCCGGAGCTTCAATATATTCCATAATGCTCAGGTGGTAATTAGCCCCCCCAAATCCTGCACTACAAACCCGCATGTGCAGTGGAGAGCCGGTATCGGTTAATAGAACCTCAGTGGTATTAACCTTCAGAGGAGAGATTCCCTCTCCGAGTGGTGACTCCTTAAAATAACCCGATGCAGGAATGGTCCGATGTTGAATCGATAGCAGACACTTCAAAAGTCCTGCAGCTCCAGCAGCTCCTTTAGTGTGGCCTATGAGAGCCTTCACAGAGCCTATGAAAATGGGTGTGGGGGAGGCAGAAAAAGAATCTCGTAAGGCAGTAAGCTCTGCTAAATCACCCACCGGAGTTCCCGTACCATGCCCCTCGATATAATCCACCTTTGGAAAACCTAAATGGGAGCTTAGCTCATCTGCTATTCTTTTCTGGCTCTCAAAAGAGGGAGAAAAAAGACTTGCCCTCGATCCATTACTAGAGCTTGCAAGCCCCTCCAAAATACCCAGTATAGCCGCACCCTCTTTTCGGCTATTTTCCAAACGTTGAAGAACAAAAAGTACCGAGCCTTCGCCCTGAATAATCCCGTCGCTCCGAGAATCGTAAGGCAAACAATTTTCCTTAGCTAAGACTCCAAGCCGACTAAAGGGTACATAGGTCTCTATTCCAAGATTCCCCTCGACCCCTCCGGTAATAGCCACATCAATTTCATTTGATTCCAAAAGCTGAACTGCTAAGTCAATCGCGCTTAAAGATGAGGCGCAGGCAGAGTCTGCACAAAATGAGATACCCTGCGTTTGCAAATATTGGTGAACCAAAAATGGGAGTGAACTTGGATAGTGAACCCTAGGGTCTCCTGAGGCATGTGAAAAAAGACTCTCAAGGGCTGAATCTAATAATTCTCTCTTTTTACCCTCTTGAAATTCAGTTTTAGTCAGCTCTTTTTTTAAATCGGGCACCTGTGCCTTCATAAAGGCATCCGAAGATTCATAACCAGGATTCATACACCCTAAAACTACACCCACTCGTTTCCCTTTAAAAAAATTTATTCCCAATGACCGTACAGATTCCTTCAAAGCCTGCAGCATCATCTGGTGGGTTCTTGGAATTAAAGAGCTGGGGTCAAAAAAAAGGCCCTCATCGATGTAGGCCGCCCGATTAGAATAACTGCAATCAGGAACCTGATCATCTTGAGATAGAAATACCGATTGAGACCATCTTTTATCTGTTAAACTTCGGAACTGGTCCTTTTCTGTTCGCAATAGATTCCAAAACTCCTCCGTATTTGCCGCTCCGGGAAGAACGCACCCCGCTCCGATGATAGCAATGGGCTCCAGATACTTCATGAAGCCTGTCTTTTTTTAACGATATTAATTACTAATTTTTTTTTACCCAACTCTACAACAATGGTACCAAACACCACACACCAGACCAGGACAAAAGCGGGGAAAAAGAAAATCCTTACCTGTATTACCGCAAATTCAAATGTCGGACTAAGGAACGAGAGAAAATAAAAATGAATAAGAAATATCCAAAAAGATCCTCGAGAAAGAGCCATTATTAAGTCTGAAAAATAGTGGCTCTCTTTTTTATAAAAGAGCGTTGCAAAGGATAATGCCAAAACAAATCCGGATATCGTCGAAACAAACAGACTCATCGGCATATAAAGTGAATGCAACTGGTCTAGTATATTTTGTTGGCCAATAAATTTAGTGGCCTTTGGATCTAAAAATCCAAAAACTACAATGGCAAAACTTATGACTACCGTCTTTTTTAAAAAAGAGGTGTTTAACCGATTTTTGTCATACTTATCGGCGAATAAAAAACCTACTAGTATTGAAGTGAACCAGGGAAGTAATGACCACGCTACTATTTTACTTCCCAAGGTAATCTCTAGTAACATCAATTTTATTTTTGAAACCCCATTAAGGGCTAGTAATAGTTCGGGTGAAGAGAGGGGTTCTAAAAATAAATGGGGTTTAAAATACTGATTTATAATTGATCCCAGAAAAATTAAAGAGGTCCACACCCACATCAAGCGAAGGGGACTAAGAAACAAGAGAATAGATACCAGAACAAAAGAGATACCTAAAAAATGTAACGGATTATAAGAGTAAATGAATTCACCTTCGTTTATTGCCATAGAAATAAGAATTCCCGTGAGAAAAAAAACGACTCCCCACTTAAGTGAAACTCTAGAGAGTGTCTTTTGTAATCCCTTTGGGTGGCTATCCCCATTACTCTGTAATCGGAGAGAGGCTCCTGCAATTGCGGGTATCCAAATATTAGAAAAACACAAAAAATGCAGTACATTTCCAATTTTTAGACTCAATGAATCTTGATAAAGAATAAGATCCTCAGGGGTCACGACATAACTCCAACTATGGACCACAATCATAGAGGCTATTGCGATGGCCTTAATAAGTTCTAGGGCAGGCCACGTATTTTGTTTTATTATCATGTTGGAATTGAATTATAATACAGCCAGTGAAACTTTTTTAATTTAAATATGAAACAAATTTGGATTACAAGAAAAGGTGGCCCAGAGGTATTGCAGCTAAGAGAGACTGCTGATCCCGTTCCTGGTAGCGACCAGGTTTTAATAAAGGTGCGCGCTGCGGGCGTCAACTTCTCAGATATTTTAGCCAGACGAGGGCGGTATCCTGAAGCCCCTAATCCTCCTATGGTAGTTGGTTATGAAGTCAGTGGGATCATTGAGGCGGTAGGCGAAAATGTTCATCGATTCACAGTGGGCCAGTCGGTCATAGCGCCCGTATTTTTTGGAGGATACTCCACCAAGGTTTGCGTTCCTAAGGAGCAGGTATTTCTTCTTCCTAGCGGCATGACCTTTTCTGAGGGGGCCGCTCTTGCCGTTAATTATTTAACCGCCTTTGGCACCGCAATGAAAATGGCTAGACTTAAAAAAGAGGATCGGGTGTTGATCTACTCAGCGGGTGGCGGAGTAGGCCTCGCTCTTTTTGATCTCTGCCGTAGGGTCGGCGCCATTCCTATTGGAATAGCTTCGGTTTCGAAACATACCAGATTACAGGAGCGAGGATTCCAGACCATTTTAG
>JABMMY010000236.1 GCA_013205415.1 Deltaproteobacteria bacterium | reverse complement strand
GTCGATAACAGTACGATTACAGCCAAGAAGGACTCAAAGGATGATGACGCTAATAGTGCCGCTTCAAAGGTTTTAGGATCTGCGCTGGGTAGTAGAGGCGCTGTGGATGATCTGTTAAAAAAGGCCCTTGCAGAAAATGCAACGGCACCAGGACAAACACCTATGATTCGTCCCGGCGGTGCTTCAGGAAGAAATAGTGCAGAGGCAGCTGCGGAAAATGGAGGCGGTTTTGGAGGTGCAGAAAGCAAGGCAGATAACTCTTTCGATAGCTTACTAGCCCAAATGATGGGTGGCGGATCGCAAAGCGCAGGGATGGAGATGGGAATGTTAAATGGAGGCACCCAGGTGATCTCTCTGCCCAAAGATAAAAATGGAAAACCCAAATTAAATATTTTTCAGTTTGCTTCAAGCCTTTATTCCGAAATGGCCCACACTACCAATAGAATCATGATTCGCCCGCTTAAAACAACGACCCCTTCGGAACGCTCTCTCGCTACGGTGACAAATACGGTCGCTAAAGCCTCAATTCGTTAATTTATTAGACACCCCTACCCTCTCTATCTAGGCACTAAAGCACCTGGCGACATCCTTGCTTAAGGCTCGGGCCTTGGCCTCTAGATCTCTTTCTAGATTGTCTTAGGGCTAAGGGCCAGCGGCTCTTAGGAAACGGGTGGGACGTGTTGAAATTTTGGGTGTTTATTAGTGTCTTTTTACTCTATGGCCTTCCTACGTTTTCAGACCCCGTTAAACGACAGCTCACTCTTGAAGAAAAGAGGGTTCCTCTTTCCTCCTCCCTTTGGCAGTTGCCATCCTATTCCATCCCCCCCCTCTTTTTTACCCCCTCCTTTTTTGAATCCCGAGAAGCGGCCAGACCGGACCTCTCAAATGCAAGGTTTGATACCCTATCTCAATTACAAAATGAGGTCAGGGCTAGAGACGCCTCGGCTAATAAAATGGTACTATCTCGAATTGAAATTTTAGTAAGGCCCCGATTAGAGAATCTGATCCAAAATATTTATCTAAGCACATTTAAAAAGAGGCCCACCGGACTAATCTTATTCGAAAAACAAATAGATCAGGTAAAAAACATATCGTTATTTAGTTCTGATTCTGAGTCTGATTCCACAGGCCACAAGCAGCTATCGGAGCTGCGCATCGGTTTTGATTTAAATACTAATAGTTCCAAATTAGAATATAGGGAGAAAAATCTAGAATTGGGCATCTACCACAAACGGACCCTGACCGCGCTAACGGGTAGAGAGGACTTCACCGAAAATCTAGCCTTTTCTTTGAATAAAGAATGGATATCACCCTCTTTAAAGGCCACTCTCTATTTACCTCTGAAATTGCCCTATTATACGGCCGCACTTTCTCATGATTTTTCAGCAAGCATCTCATCGACACTCTCAACTCAAGCCCCTTTAAAGGGCACCTCAGTTGAAAGAAAACTACAGCTTCATATTTCTATTCAGTTTTAAAATAATTTCAGGCGCGAATCGCCCCTAAAGGCTACTCGCGCCTGAATCTTGGATTTCATTCAACGGGAGGAGGCGTTTTATTACAAAACACCTTGGAAGATTTTAGCACCACCCTTAAAATGACCTCTCGCTAAATTTTTTACTCAGGGTGAAGGTTCTCGAATGTCACTTCGATGCCTTCATACCTACTGAGTTTGGTTGCGAGAATGTCCCTACCGGTTTTTCATATTTCCCTCGATGCCAGACTATTTTTGTATGCCTATACTGGCTGTAGAGTTAGCGTCCTTGGAATAAATTCCCGACTGCCCATCCCATTGTCAGCCTTAGCTTAGCTGGGTCGAACTCAAACAGAAAAACGTTGCAGCCCCTTACTACTTAAATATGGCGCTGCCTCATACCTCTCCATTCCTAATCTCCTCACGACACCCGAAAACATCTTTCGAGCTATTTAAAGTAGGCAATTTATCGTCTCCTCACTTTCTTCTTTTGCTACTACAGTCTTTGAGGGTTTTAGTGGAGGGGCACCTGATCGACTCATCAGTTTTTGGTGGCCCTAATTAGTTTTAGCAGAATTTGTCTTCCACTAACGTACTGCCTTCTCCTTGACTCAGTGTAGCAATTTCAGGATACCCTTTGCAATACGCAATGATTAGACACTTCTCACAATTGAAACATTTGAGTTAAGACATTGAAAGTTAGCCAATGAATTGATACATCTTTAACACCTACTAACATCTCATTTTTTTATGCCTGGATGGCGGAATTGGTAGACGCGTTGGACTCAAAATCCAATATTCGCAAGGATGTGGGAGTTCGATTCTCCCTCTAGGCACCAATAGCATAGCCCCTTCAATGAGGTAGAGCCGGTAGAGCCTATGAATCATTTAGAATCTCCCTTATTTTCAATTCTTATTACAAGTTACAATAATGCTATTTTCCTTGAAGAATGTATTCAAAGTATTTTTCAGCAGACCTATTCAAACTGGGAAATAGTTATTGTAGATGATGCTTCAACCGATAATAGCATTTCTATTTATGAAAAATATAAGGCCGACGATAGATTCAAAATATATTTTAATAATAAAAACAAAGGAGTTGGATTTTCAAAACACAGGTGTGTATTAAAGGCCAAGGGTGTCATTTGCGGATTTGTTGACCCTGATGACAGTATCGCTACAGATGCCCTAGAAATATTGGTTAAACTACATTTAGATAATCCTAATCACAGTATTATTTATTCTACACACTATGTCTGTAATGAATTTCTCAATGACAAAGTAATTGCAGATTATGTGGGTCAGATACCTACGGACTTAAAATCCTGGTCGGTAAGACTTCCAACAATTTCACATTTTGCATCGTTCAAAAGGACAAACTATTTTAAAACGGAAGGCATATCAGATTTGTTTAGAAAAGCTGAGGATAAAGATTTATATTATAAATTAGAAGAGACTGGCCCTGTTTTGTTTTTAAATCGGCCACTTTATAATTACCGACATCATTCGAATAATATTTCTCGGAACAACAATAGTAGTGCCGCCTTTCATTATCAACTCACTGCTGTATTAAGGGTCGTTTTACGTTCACATAACAGAAAAAAAACTTTTAGTAAGATTCCTTTCAAAAAATATCTAATAATCCAAGGTGCACTTTTTGTTGCCCTAGAAACCTTAAAGGCTAAAAAACCTATTGCTTGTTTGGGATTATTAATCGAAATCGGCTTCTGTGCTCCCGTTTTAACAATAAAGTGCATCATAGGCCAACTACTTAAATGGAAAAAACAGAGGCTTTCAGTTCTGTAATAACGTCAATATGAACGATAAAAAATTAACCATTATAGTTTTAACCTATTATAGCGCTCATCTGATTAAAGAGTGTCTTTCTAAGTTGGATTTTGATTCCTATAAAATTGTAGTTATTGATAACGCTAGCCAAGACAACACTGTCGGAATAGTTCAAGAAAATTTTCCCCTGGCGGAAATTATTAAGCTCAAGAAAAATATTGGCTATGGCAATGCCAACAATATTGCTCTAGAACAAACCAATACCGACTTTGCTTTAATATTAAATCCCGATGCCTTTATCTCAAAAGAGGATATTGAAAAGATTTTAGCGGTTATGAAATCGAATAATCGAATTGCGCTTGCAGGTCCTTTGCTATTTGACACATATCCAGCAACTCCCGATATGATTGAGACTAGGATCAATGCCATAAATAAGGATATCACCGGTCTGAAAAAATTTTTCTATACCAAGCTTTCCGACCATTGTTATTCTGGAGCCTTTATTTTGGGTTGTATCTCCTTCATGAATATGAAGGTTTTTAGAGAAATCGGTTTTTTTGATAATAATATTTTTCTCTATTGGGAAGACAATGAACTATCTGACAGGGTTGTAAAACATGGGTATATTAATGCGCTCATGACTCATTCTCATGGTTAT
>JABMMY010000235.1 GCA_013205415.1 Deltaproteobacteria bacterium | reverse complement strand
CTGGAAATATTCGAGAGTTAGAAAACTTGATAGAACGCATTGTTGTGTTAAAGAGAGATCAAGGCTTAATTGAAATGAAAGATCTTCCTATACATCATTTTAAGAAGATTCGACTAGATAGATATGTGGCGAATGTATCTCTCCCCGATGAAGGGGTTGATTTTAATGAAGCCGTTAACGATTTTGAAAATGAACTTATTATTCAAGCCCTTCAAAAGACGGAGGGAAATAAAAATAAAGCCGCTACGCTATTAAATTTAAACCGAACTACCTTAGTTGAGAAACTAAAGCGAAAAGGTTTGAGAATTGCGTCTTAGCAGGTTATTTCTTTTTCCCATTTTCCTCTTCAGTCTTGATAGCCTTATCTCCGGAATCGATAAACTGCCTCATGAAGTACTTTAAGATGGTACTTCGCTTTGCGCCCCCCATTAAGGATTTTAAATCCTCATAAATAGCAGGATCATTAACGAGCGCTCCCAAGGTACCTTCCCCTTTATCAATTTTATAAAGAATATTGGATAGGGAGGCGGTGGATTTATTAAAACTGGATCCACTATTGCCATATATCATTTCGTGAAGAAGTCCCTTTTCCGTTTTAATTTGAGTACTAAGTTCAGCTAAATTACCAGAAAGTTTATTGAGGTTATTCAAAAGAACCGTAACCTCACCCTCTTTATCGAAATAACGGGAAACATCCGTTACGAGATTTCCACTTTTAGTGAAGAGATCAGCCTGCTCTCCTGATGAAATCTGCTCTCCATTTTTTAAGGCGGGAGAGTCCTCGGTACCAATGGAAACCTCTACATACTTATCTCCTAGCACTCCTTGTGTTTTTATGGTGGCTGTCGAATTTTTTCGTAAATTCACAGCATACTTTTTAGAGATAGCTAATTCAACAATCAGTTCCTTGGTTCCATCCTTCGCAATGGTAATGTCCTTGATTACCCCAATTCGAAGTCCAGAAAGAGAGACCTCCGATCCTTGATGAAGCCCTTTAACCTGTGTGAATCTACCGTGTAAATGAAGTTGGCTTGAAAAAATAGTGCTGCCGCCCCCAATATTAAAGAGGAGAAACACAAAGGCAATAATGCCTAGCGAGATAAAAATACCGACGATCACATTGTTTGCTACTTTTCTGTCCATTAGTAAGTTTCCCCATGGATAAAATTAGAAACCTCTTTTACTTTACTATTCTTAATTTCATCGCGAGTGCCAAGCGCTACAATTTCACCCTCTTTCATAAAAGCCACTCTGTCGGTAACTGAAAAAATAGCGGTCATATCATGAGTGACAAGAACGGAGGTTGCCCCAGTACTTTTCAGTTTGAGAATGATTTTTAAAATTTGTTGAGTATTAAAAGGGTCTAATCCGGTAGTGGGTTCATCATAAAGAATTACCTCTGGATTCATAATAATACTTCTGGCAACGCCAACTCTTCGTTGCATTCCACCACTGAGATCGGAGGGATATAGATTCTCTGTACCTTTTAATCCCACCTGTTCCAAGGTGGAGAGTACCTTTTGATGAATCTCTGTCTCTGTGAACTTGGTGTGCTCCCTTAAAGGATAGGCCAAATTTTCCTTGATACTGAAACTATCAAACAGTGCCCCATATTGAAACACATAGGCAATTTTTTTCCGAACTGGAACTAGATTTTGTTCCGACAAATTTTCAATGAATTCACTTTTAAATTGGATCGTTCCGGAGTCTGGTTTTTCTAATCCCACGATCATTCTTAATAGCACACTTTTCCCGCACCCACTTCCGCCCATTAGAGCCAAAACCTCTCCTGGATAAACATTGAGATCGATTCCACGGTGCACTATTTTACTCCCGTATTTTTTGTGGATACCTCTCATTTCAATGAGAGGTGTTTTGTGTTTAGCTTCGATCATATTTAGTGTTTTTCAAAAATCCAGAAAAGTTTTGTTAAAACAAAATCCATAATTACAATTAGGACCGAGGAGGTCACCACAGCTCTGGTCGTGGATTGGCCCACACCTTGGGTTCCTCCTTGGGTCTTCATTCCGTAATAACAGCCTGTAAGGGCAATTAGAAAACCAAAAAATATGGTTTT
>JABMMY010000234.1 GCA_013205415.1 Deltaproteobacteria bacterium | reverse complement strand
CCACGCGTGGGAGGGAGATGCGACTGCTGACAATTTTGGAGATCTGGATCGTGTCGATTTAGTTCTGTCCGATCCTGTGCATCATAGACAAATATGAAAGGACATGAGAGATGAAAACGGATGAAAACAATGCTCGGCGGTAAAGGATCTAAAGGCACCATAAAGGCAACTGATGTGGGTTGGAATTTTGACAACAGCTATTCACGGTTGCCGGAGTCGTTCTACGCGCGGCTGAACCCCGCTCCAGTGCGCTCGCCGCGCATAGTGGTGTTCAACCAGAGCCTTGCCGAGTCATTGGGGTTAAATACTGAGGCGTTGGCGGATGACAGCGGTGCGGCTGTTTTTGCGGGTAACGTGATTCCTGAAGGGGCAGAGCCGATTGCTCAGGCCTATGCAGGTCATCAGTTTGGTCATTTTACTATGCTGGGCGATGGGCGAGCGATACTGCTCGGCGAGCAGATAACACCAAGCCTTGATCGTTTCGACATTCAACTCAAAGGCGCAGGCCAAACGCCATTTTCCCGAAGTGGTGACGGACGTGCGGCGCTGGGACCCATGCTGCGTGAATATATTATTAGCGAGGCGATGCACGCTCTCGGCATCCCCACCACGCGAAGCTTAGCTGTGGTGATGACTGGCGAGCCGGTATTGCGCGAAACTGCGCTGTTCGGCGCAATTCTTACTCGCGTGGCCACCAGCCATATCCGTGTGGGTACGTTTGAATATATCGCTTCTCGAAGCCACCGCGAAGAGATCCAAAGACTCGCCGATTATACTCTCAGTCGTCATTATCCTGGACTCATCACCGCAGATAACCCCTATCTTGCATTGCTTTATGCAGTGATGGAACGGCAGGCATCACTGATAGCACGGTGGCTACTGGTGGGTTTTATCCACGGGGTAATGAATACCGATAACATGGCGCTTTCTGGTGAAACAATTGACTATGGTCCCTGCGCGTTCATGGATGCTTATGACCCCGCCACTGTATTTAGTTCGATCGACTATAAGGGGCGTTATGCCTATGGCAACCAGCCGCATATCGCCCAGTGGAATCTCGCGCGATTCGCTGAAACCTTGCTGCCGTTGCTGCATACGGATCAAGAGCAAGCCGTGGCAAAGGCAGGGGAAGCGATTGAAACCTTTCCCGCCACCTTCCAACGCTACTGGCTTTCCGGCATGCGGGCGAAACTGGGATTATTTACCGAAGAGGTCGGGGATATTACACTTATCGAAACGTTGTTGAAATGGATGCAGACACACCATGCAGATTACACCCACACCTTCCGCGCTCTTACTTTAGAAAAATTACCGGATGAACCTTTATTCCATGAGGCGGCGTTTATCGATTGGCACACACACTGGCAACTGCGACTGGAACACCAATCGAAAGCGACGAAACCTAAAAATTCGTCGCGAAGCTTGATGCGTTCTAGTAATCCCGCCATCATTGCACGTAACCACCGGGTGGAAGAGGCGCTGGAGGCTGCCGTGGAACGCTCGGATTTTACAGTGATGCAACACCTATTGACCGCGCTCAAAACCCCCTTTGACCACTCACCCCAACACACGGACTACCACACCCCACCTACGCCGAGCGAAAGTGCCTACAGGACATTTTGTGGGACGTGATGATAGGAGGGTGAAACTTCGTGCATACTACATCTTTCTAAAATCAATAATGTACTATTCATCATGACCTCTTTTTGAATCGATACGGGCAGTGCCTGCATCGACTTTCAAAAAAACTGTCACGGCGGAGTTGTAGCCCCGTGTGAATATCATAAATCCATTCTCATTGAGGTAACAGTTAAACGAAACACGCGAAGGCCAATGGCTATCTGCTCTTAATTAAGTTTCTGTTTGTTCATTTTCATTTTCATTTTTCATTTCACTCTCCTCTTGCTGGGGTAAGGCCAGGCAACACTATTGAATAAGACTACCTTCCGAATAGTGGATAAAAATGCGCAGAAAATTTGTTTAAAACAATAGACCTCCTTCATGACCTAAAGCATTAAGATTTTGCAAGAGGCTTGACCAGAGCGGTGTCCTGGATAGGAACGGAGGGAAAAAGCACGGAGGCGGTGCTGAAAGAGCATCGTCGAGTCCTTTTTTTGACTGTAACGAAGCGCGGGTCAAGAATCTTAAAAAAGTGAATATTGTATAATGAATCATCGAGGTATCCTTTGACTATAGATTCAAAACAATTACATGAGGCTTTATTAACTAAAGCGGCCCATAAAATGACTAGATCTTATGAGTACCGTTTTAGAAAATGGTTGCCTAAAAATAGGGACGCCCAAATTTTAGATCTGGGGTGTGGTGATGAAAAAATTCTTTGGTACCTGGCGCAAAAATACGCTGAGGTCTCGGGCGTAGATCTGGATCTTAAAAAAATAGAGTCCGCAAAAATGCTCGGGGTTTTTGTTGAGCATAAAGAGGTATTGGATTTTCTGACTCATACCCATAAAACCTTTGATCTTATTTGTGCTCTTGATCTTCTGGAGCACTTAGGCAAGGAAAGAATTATCTCTTTTCTCGAGCTATGCTTTAAGAGATTGAATTCTGGTGGGAGAATTATTCTTCAAATGCCCAATCCGAATAGCCCTTTTGGTTATTCTGTTCAACAGGCCGACTTAACTCATGAGTTTACCCTGTCACCCGTATTAGCATTAAAAATATTAAACGAAATGGGCTTTGTTAATACCGAGTGCAGAGAAACGGGCCCCCCTCTTTGGGGATATTCTCCACTGGCTACTATGAGATTTTTTGTATGGAGAGTTATTCGACTTTGCTATCGGTTTTTAAACTTTATCGAAGCAGGAGAAAGGGAAGACCTTCCTTTAACGCGAGTTTATTTAATTTCAGCGTGTAAAAAATAGTTTTACTCTGCCTGTAATTTCACTCTTACAGTTCGTTTAGAGCTGCCACGAACAAAATAAACCAACACCATGTCATTTATTTTTTTCTCAGATAAATAATCATAAATATCTCGCATTGAAGAAATGGGAGCTTCATCAATTTGATAAATGACATCTCCCCCTATAGGAATCCTTCGAAAACCATAGACTAATTCTTTGTCTGCAGATTTTAATCCCACAATTTTAGCAGCACTTTTTTCAACCACCTCTGTAATCATGACTCCTCTAGGAGTTGGAATTCCCAAGCTACTAAAAAGACTAGGGCTTAATCCCACTCCCTCAATACCCAAATCTGGCCGCAGTACTTTTCCAAACTGAATTAACTGCTCTGTGATTTTTTTTACCGTTTTCACATTAATCGCAAACCCAATTCCTTCACTCCCTCCACTTCGAGATACAATTTGAGCATTAATACCAATAAGTTTTCCAGAGCTATCCATTAAAGGGCCGCCAGAATTACCCGGATTAATGGCCGCATCGGTTTGAATAATATCTTTGATTAACCGATCCGTTTGAGTTCGAATATCTCGTCCTAAAGAGGAGATCACACCCACACTAAGAGACCCCCCTAAACCAAATGGATTTCCAATGGCTAATACCTTTTGCCCAACGGCCAAACCTTCAGAGACACCAAAATCTAAAACGGTGAGTTTTTTTCCTTGAGGTTCGATTTTTAAAATCGTGAGATCAGAATCGGGATCGGTTCCAATCACTCTAGCCGGAAACTGGGACTTGTCGGAAAAGGTAACCTCAACATTTTGAGCCGATCCCACCACATGATCATTGGTTACAATATATCCATCCGCCCGAATGACAGCTCCACTTCCCACCCCTTTTTGAGGGGTAATTTCAAAGAAAAAATCTCTCGTTAAAGTGACGGCCGTAATATTAACGACCGCGGGATTATACCTTTGGTAGATCTCTACATTGTTTTGTTCATCGGCTAAACGGGCCATTGAAAGCGAACTAATAAACCCCAAGGCCAAATGAAACCTAAAAGCTATCGTCAATTTTTGCTGCCAAAATGAAATCATTTTCAGTAAGCCCCTTAACAACGTGTGTCCATAAACTTAAAGTTACTTTACAATAATGAATCGCAATGTCTGGGTGATGCCCTTCGTTTTCAGCAACCTCAGCCACCCGTTTTACAAACTCTATACTCTCCGCAAAACTTGAAAAAGCATAAGTTTTCTCTATTGTTAGCCCTTGATTAGACCACCCCGATAATTCTTTTAGATAACTCCTCACGTCTATAGAAGATAAAGCCGAAGTCTTCTCATTGCAGGTGAAACACTTTTTATTTAAAAATGGCTGTTTGTTCATACTAATATTTTGCCAATTACCGTTTAAATTTCAATGTTCTTTTACTTAAAAATCATTGGGGTTTCGTTGACTTAGGAAAGCGCTCTTAATACTATCCGCACCAGAAAAAACTTTAGTCCTTTGGAGGTTCGTTAATGTCTACCGGCGAAAAAATTACCTTTTCGGGTAAAAATGAAATTCAGGTTCCCCATTTTCCCATTATCCCATTCATTGAAGGGGATGGAACGGGTCCCGATATTTGGGCCGCCTCGCAGCGTGTCTTTGATGCTGCCGTAAAAAAAACCTACGCGGGCAAACGTGGTCTGGTATGGAAAGAGGTTTTGGCTGGAGAAAAGGCCTTTAAACTCACCAAGAGTTGGTTACCCGAAGAAACTCTAGCGGCCATTAGAGAGCATCATGTAGCGATCAAAGGGCCCTTAACCACTCCTGTGGGCGGTGGTATTCGCTCCTTAAATGTATCTTTACGACAAATTTTGGATCTGTACTGTTGCGTGCGACCCGTGCGTTATTTCATGGGGGTTCCTAGTCCTGTGAAGGAGCCGCAAAAGGTCGATATGGTTATTTTCCGAGAAAATATTGAGGATGTTTATGCAGGTATCGAATGGAAAAGTGGTTCTCCCGATGCTAAAAAAGTAATCGATTTTTTAACTATTGAAATGAAGGCTAATATTCGTCCTAGTTCTGGGATTGGAATTAAACCTATCAGTCCCGAAGGCTCCACCCGCTTAGTTCGTATGGCCATTCAATATGCGATTCGCCATAGCAAGCCCAGTGTCACGTTGGTTCACAAAGGCAATATTATGAAGTTTACCGAGGGCGCTTTTAAAGATTGGGGTTATGCCGTTGCTAAAGAAGAATTTGGGAATCGGACGATAACTGAAGCTGAAGTTTGGGAACATCACGATGGAAAAACTCCTGCAGGTAAGGTGATGATCAAAGATCGTATTGCAGATAGTATGTTCCAACAAATATTATTGCGTCCTGAAGAATACTCAGTTCTAGCTACGACCAATTTAAATGGTGATTATCTAAGCGATGCTTTAGCTGCACAGGTAGGGGGCTTGGGGATCGGTCCCGGAGCTAATGTCGGCGATAAACACGCCGTTTTTGAGGCCACTCATGGCACCGCGCCCAAATATGCGGGGCAAGATAAGGTCAATCCAGGTTCCCTGATATTAAGTGGGGTTATGATGCTAGAGTATTTGCAATGGCAAGAGGCTGCAGATGCTATTGTAAAGGCCATGGAAAAAACTATTCAAAACCGAGTCGTCACTTACGATTTTGCTCGCTTAATTAGTGGCGCTAAAGAGGTAAAGTGCTCTGAATTTGCAGAGGCTATTATTTCAAATCTTTAAAGAAAGAGGATTCTTATGAAAAGACCAAAAATTACTATTGTAGGTGCAGGTAATGTGGGTGCTACGGCAGCTCATTGGATCGCAAGCAAAGAACTAGGTGATGTGGTTCTTATCGATATTATGGAAGGCATTCCTCAAGGAAAGGCGCTAGATCTTAAACAATCGGGACCTGTAGAGGGTTTTGATTGCCGTATTATTGGTAGCAATGATTATGCAGCCACCGAAAATTCTGATGTGGTTGTGATCACCGCAGGCATTCCCAGAAAGCCTGGAATGAGCCGAGATGATCTACTGAAAATTAACGCTAAAATTGTGGGCGAAGTCACAGCCCAGGTAGCGAAGTATTCCCCTCAATCTATTTTAATCGTAGTTTCT
>JABMMY010000233.1 GCA_013205415.1 Deltaproteobacteria bacterium | reverse complement strand
TCTCAATAGCCGCAATAACGATATGAAAACCTGGCTCATAAACAATAATTGTGAATAAAGGAGACTTTATGAAACCTATCATCGCACTTGCATTGTGTTTAACTCTCGCCGGCCTCTCTCGAACTGCTTGGGGCTCTGAAAAATCCTGGCTGGTGAAGTGCGGCTCGGCCGCTTCTGAAGCGACGGCGGAGGTCGCCGACTTAAAGGCCAAAGGAGTGAACATTTTAAGCACCGCCTTTGATGAAACTCGCTTCCGTGACGATGTTTGTGGAAGATCAGGAGTTCTACTCGCTTTTTTTCTCAGGAGCTCCGAAGTCATTGCAGCAAAAAACGCAGACGCCTCATTGCAGAACGCCCCTCAAGGGTATCCGCCAGCGGGCCGCCGGACCCATTGACTGAGGAACCATCTATCACTACATAAACACTCCTTTCTTGCTATGAAGGGAGACTCACCGATAATCGCTGTCTTATCCAGGAGCGGCTTTTTCTATTTTGTAAACCATGAGATAATTTACCTAGTTTTTTATAGGTTTAATTTCAATTCAAAGGAGCCTCTAATGTTACGAGTCATTTCATGTTTAATCACTGTAGGTTTTTTGGTTTCCTGTTCGAGTGTTCCCTCAAAAACAGATTCGGCAGACGCCTCCTCTTGCACTGCCAAAAACTGTAATAAAAATCTCAGCAAAATAGGTAATAAGCATGGAGCCAAATCTTCGGAGGTCAACACCTCCGAAAAAGAAAAGGCCGCAGCTCCAGAAATTTCACAAGCGCTTCCCAATACGACAACCTGCAATAAAGGCAAGGAGGTTAGAACCTTAAAATTAGAGTTGGGTGATACCAAAGGCTGCAAAGCTCATTACATGAAACAGGGCCAAGAAACATTACTTGCCAGCGCCGCAAATGAAACCCTCTACTGTGGTCGGCAAATTGATAAGGTAAAAAAGAATTTAGAATTGAGTGGCTATACCTGTCGGTAACACTTTTTTTAAAACCCGCTAACTCGTAAGCGTTGTAATTTTAGTTTGCCACTAGGGTATTGTGGGCGATTAGCTCAGCTGGATAGAGCACCAGCCTCCGAAGCTGGGGGTCATGCGTTCGAATCGCATATCGCCCAATAGACCTCTCTCGTTTTTATCACTTGCCAAGAGGTGCGTATTGGCTTTTGTTAGAAGGCAAATGAGAAAAACAACGGTTGAATCGGTGGGTAAAAGCGCAGCCATTTTATCTACTGTTGAGGTCGGGCTTGGCAGTTTTCTTCACGGTTTTCACATTCCATTTTCCGGAAAACTTCTCTCGCTTAATCAGACCTTTTTACTTTCTTGGTTCTCTAAAAGTAATCCCGATTCCGATCGGTTTTTTACTGCAAAAATTTCAGCCATTACCGCCCTTTTAAAATCCCTTTCTCCCATGGGGAAAAAACTCACACCTATGCTTGGAATTAGCACTCAGGGACTTTTGTTTTCGATAGGGGTTCTCCTTTTCGGAAACAACCTATGGGGTTCCCTTATGGGTAGTGTCCTTGCGGGGACCTGGTCCTTTCTTCAGCCCCTATGTCTCTACTTTTTAATTTATGGTGGAACTCTCATTACGATGATTGAGTTTTATATCGCAGCTGCCACTAAATGGTTTCCCGTCTCGCCAGAGAACTTAATGTGGGCCGTTACTTTTTTAGTGATCATTAAACTTTTTCTACATGCCTTTTTGGCCATCTTTGCATGGAAGATAACAACAGATAAAATTGAATATTTTATCTTTCGCCTTTCAAAACTGCCACCTATTAAACCCTTGCCGACAAAATCTCTGACACGCGGTCTTGTCGCCGATTTAACCCAACCTTTTTTTGTTTTTTCATTGTTACTTACCTTAATATTTTTATTTTTTTCAGAAAGTAGTCACACGCAAATTATTTGGGGTATTCTGCGTCCTATAGCAGCCGCCTTTCTTTGTTTTCTTATTATTCGTCTTTTACCCCTAGAGAAGATAAAATCTGAATCTCTACAAAAAGCTTTAAAGCATCTGAAAGGGTAATACTGTGGCCTGGGTTGGAAAAAGCACCCTTCGAAAAGAGGGGGAGAAAAAACTTCGAGGCGATGCGAAATATATCGACGATATTACCCTCCCTAATATGATCTATGGAGTCACCGTTAGAAGTCCGATAGCTCGAGGTGTTTTAAAAGGTATCGAATACCTTCCTGGGGTTAACTGGAGTGAGATTGTTAAGGTGACGGCCGAGGATATCCCAGGACAAAACTACATCGCGCTTATTGAAAAAGATCAGCCCTATTTAGTTGAGAAAAATATTAATCACCCCGAAGAGCCGATTTTACTTTTAGCTCACCCAAACAAACACCTTCTTGAAAAAGCTAAAACGTTAGTGAAATTTAATATCGATCCCCTTCCCGCTATTTTTACTATGAAGGAATCCTTCGCAAAAAAAGAGATAATCTGGAAAGATGATAATACCTTTAAAAGCTATGCCATCGATCGTGGAGATGTGCAGGCTGGGTTTAAAAATGCGAAGTTTGTTTTTGAGGGCACCTATGAAACAGGGGCGCAGGAGCAACTTTACATTGAGACCAATGGGGTGATTGCCATAGCCAATGAAACTGCAGGGGTCACCGTATGGGGCTCGCTACAATGCCCTTACTATGTTCATAAAGCCTTAATGCCTCTATTTAATTTTCCACCAGAAAAAATTCGCGTCGTGCAGGCTGAAACAGGAGGGGGTTTCGGTGGGAAAGAGGAATATCCCTCTGTGATTTCTGGGCATGCAGCCCTGCTCTCCTGGAAATCAAAACTACCGGTAAAAATGATCTATGATCGTATGGAAGATATGTCGGCAACTACCAAGCGACACCCTTCCATCACAAAAATTAAAGCCGGCTTCGATAACCACAAAAAACTCATCGCACTAGATATCGATTTTACCATTGATGGGGGAGCCTACGCTACCTTATCGGCGGTGGTGCTCTCTCGGGGGACTCTTCACGCAGCCGGTCCTTATTATTCGCCCAACGTTAAAATTAGAAGTCGCGCTCTTGCCACCAATACCCCTCCTCATGGAGCCTTTCGAGGGTTTGGGGCTCCACAGAGTCTTTTTGCGCTAGAAAAACATATGGAGTTTTGCGCAAGAAAACTAAATAGCAATCCTGCAATCTTTAGAAAAAATAATCTGGTAAAAAAAGGGCAACTCTTAGGTTGTGGCCAATGGGTAAAAGAGGAAATTGAAATTGCTTCTGTTTTAGAGAAGGCTCTCACGGTGAGTGGATTCCAGGAAAAAAGAAAACGGTTTTTGGCTACGAATAAAAATAGCGTCGTAAAAAAGGGGATTGGCCTGGCGGTTTTTATGCATGGAGCGGGGTTCACCGGATCTGGGGAAACATTTCTATCGTCGATTGCATCGGTTAAGGCAACTGCTGAAGGCAAGATCGAGGTGTTAACTTCTAATACTGAAATCGGACAGGGAACCAATACCATTTTTGCGCAGATGACTGCCGATATCTTAAAAATTGATCCCAGTGATGTCGAGGTGGTACAACCAGACACCGCTCACGTTCCCAATAGTGGGCCCACCGTCGCCTCTCGAACCTGTATGATTGTAGGGAAACTAGTAGAGCAGGCGGCACTTGATCTTAAAGAAAAGTTATTCTCAATCCAGTTACTAAATAAGAAACATACACGAAAAGAATTTTTAGGGGCCTGTAAAAAATATATCAAGGATGTGGGAGAGCTGAAGGGCACATCACAATATAAAGCCCCCCCGAATGTCATATGGGACGAGCAAAGGTATCAAGGAGATGCTTATGGTACCTACGCTTGGGCAACCTATGTCGCCGAAGTGAGTGTGGATACCCGAAGCTATACCACTACCGTCGATAAATTTTGGGCTGTCCAGGAGGTGGGCAAAGTCATTAATCCCACCTTAGCCAAGGGACAAATCATAGGAGGCGTAGCACAGGGCATTGGGTATGCACTTTATGAAGAGGTGGTTTGGAAGAATGGAAAAATGGCAAATGCAAGAATGAGCAACTACATTATGCCTACTACCTTAGACGTTCCTGACATTGAAGTTCACTTTACAGAAATGCCTTACGCCTATGGTGGGGGCGGTTCCAAAGGAATTGGGGAACTTCCCTTAGATGGCCCGGCACCTGCGATACTCAATGCAATGGAGCAGGCCCTGGGTATTGAGCTGACTCAAATTCCCATGACCCCCGAACGATTAATGGCCAAGATGAACGAGAATTCTTTATGAAAAAAATTTCTCTTACTGTAAATGGGAAAAAATATCTACTGAGTCCTCACCCATTTTCACGATTACTAGATGTGTTACGAGAAGATTTAAAATTGACCGGTACTAAAGAGGGCTGCGGAGAGGGTGAGTGTGGTGCTTGCTCTGTGATGCTTGATGGAAAATTGGTTAACAGTTGTTTAGTCCCCGTTTTACAGGCCGATGGTAAACAGATTCTGACGGTAGAGGGTTTAGCGAAAAAATATTTAACTCCCATTCAAGAGAGTTTTCTAAATTGTGGTGGAGCACAATGTGGAATCTGCACTCCAGGAATGCTAATGGCCGTCTATGCTTTGAATAGGAATCATAAAAAACCAACTCAACAGGAGATCAGAGAGGGACTGGGAGGAAATCTTTGCCGCTGCACCGGTTACTGTCAAATCATTGAAAGTGTGCAGAAGATCGGTAAAACGAAATCTGCAACACAAAAGGGGAAACCTAGATCGTGAGAGCCTATCTACCCGATTATCAATGCTCCTCTGCAAAATCACTTTCTGAAGCCCTCCGTTTGTTAGAAAAGGGGGCTCGACCTATCGCAGGTGGCACCGACATTATGGTCCTTTTTGATGCCGGACTTTTAGCGCCAGGAGATTACGTAGATATTTTAGGTCTTAGTGAACTAAAAGGGATTACCCAAAAAAAGAATACGCTGACTCTTGGGGCGTTAACCACCTATTCGGAGGTTCGCCAACACAGGTTTTTACAAACAAATTTTCCGATCCTTTGTGACGGTGCCAAGGAGGTAGGAGCGGTTGCCATTCAAAATCGAGGAACTCTCGGTGGTAATATTGCTAATGCCTCTCCTGCCGCAGATTTTCCCCCTGCGCTTTTGGTTTATGAAGCTAAAATTCATCTTGTTTCCACTCGGGGAATGAGAACTATCGATTACACTAAATTTCATCACGGCTACAAGGAGAGTGAACTTAAAAAAGACGAGCTGATACATTCGGTGAGTCTCGAAAATCAACTATCTAAGCATCATCATTTCTGGAGAAAGATTGGAAGCCGAAAGGCTCAGGCTATTTCAAAAACAATGATGGCCGGTGTGCTTAAAATACATAAAAATGTAGTTGAAGAGGTAAGAATTTCCTTTGGCAGTGTGGCGCCTACTGCAGTCCGTTGCACTGAAGTAGAAAAATTTCTAACCGGCTGCGCTTTAAATAAAAATACTATTCGAGAGGCTAAACAAATATTACTCAAGGACATTCACCCTATTGATGACATTCGGTCTACCGGAAAATACCGTCTTGTAGTATCTCAAAATGTGCTAGAAGAATTTTTATGTGGAATTGGATAGGACAAGTGGAACAGCTTCGAAAGCAGAGTCGGCCTGTCTCATTAGTGACAGTTGCCGCAGTCCATGGATCTGCCCCTAGAGAGGTCGGAGCCAAAATGCTGGTAAAGGCAGACGGCACTTTTTTGGGAACGATTGGCGGCGGAAACTTAGAATTTCTCGCTATTGAAGAGGCAAAAAAACAATTAGCTACTGGCACCTCACTAAAAGTAAACTTTCCGCTGGGTGCTAAAACAGGCCAATGTTGTGGCGGTACCGTAGAATTACTATTTGAGTCGCTACATACCGGCCCTCAGCTTTATATTTTCGGAGCGGGCCATGTAGGGCAGGCGATTGCCAAGGCACTTAATGATTCTATTTTTTCGGTTCATGTGATCGATGAACGTGAAGAATGGACATCACAACTTCCACCGACCGTTATTTCTCACACCCTCGATCCCGAAATTTTTATTTCCCAAACTAATTTCAATTCATCTCAGACCTATTTTGTAGTGTTGACCCATCGACATGACTTAGATGAAACCCTGGTTCACCTATTGCTAAAAAATAAAAGCCGATATTTAGGGTTGGTGGGCAGTAGCTCAAAATGGAAAAGATTTCAACAGAGGTTGAAGGCAAAGGGGGTCACCGAAGAAACGCTACAAATTGTTAAGTGCCCTATTGGGATTGGGAATCTCGGGAAGTCCCCCTCTGAAATTGCCATTTCTGTCGGAGCAGAACTTCTTCAATTGCACTATGGTTCTTAATAGTAAAATTGTTATCTTAGGTGCGGGTCAATCCTCTAGAATGAAACAACCCAAAGCACTTCTTCCTTTTTTCGGGAAAACACTCCTTGAATTTCAACTAGATTGCGTTTGGAAAATGGGAGTGGTTCCGCTTTTAGTTTTGGGAAATCAAGTTGAAGAGATTAGGAATACTATTAGGGATCTAGATTCTAGAGCGAAGGTTATTTTAAATCCACACCCCGATAGGGGACAATTTTCTTCGCTGAAATTGGCCTTAAAAAAAACAGGGAATTCATCCGTTTTTGTTCTGCCCTTAGATACGCCTGCGCCCGAGGAAAACCTTTGGAAGATTCTAGAAGAAAATTTAAAGGAGCACGACTGCGTAGTTCCCAGCTTTAAACAGCGGGGTGGACATCCGGTGCTTTTATCCTCATTATTTAGTCGAGCCCTGTGCTCTCAAGAAATTCCAGAGTGCGAGCAACGCCTTGACCTTCAGATTAAAAAGCTAGAAAAAAACAGATACCTTTCTGTTCAATGTGACCTCTCCTCAATTTTAGTCGATCTTGATACTCCTGAGGAGTATGAGGACTATTTTAAAAAAGATCTGCCATTCAACGACAAATAAGCTCCCCAATTTCCGATCTACTTTTTCAGTACCTTGGATCTGAATCTATGTGAAGATATGAAGATGCCGCTTCTATCCAGTATCCTGCTTCTTTTAGTTATGGCTCGCCTTCTCGGGCAGCTTATGATTCAATTAAAGCAGCCCTCTCTCGTCGGTGAAATTTTTGCCGGTATTTTACTAGGCCCTGCTATTTTAAAATGGATTCAGCCCAATAAACCACTCGAAGGAATTGCAGAATTAAGTGTTTTTCTAATCGTGCTTGCCGCTGGTCTTGAGATGGAAATGGGCCCTGTGGTTAAATCTATGAAGGGGCGCGGTTTTATCGCTGCCATGCTAGGGTTTTTAATCCCTCTTACCGGTGGAATTATTTTAGGATCTGCCTTAGGACTTAATCCCATCACCAGTTTTTTTCTCGGTCTATGTATGTCGATCACAGCACTCCCGGTGACGGTACAAATTTTGAGCTCTTTTAATCTTCTGCAAGGTAAAATTGCCAGCTTTACTATTGCGACATCGATCTTAAATGATGTTTTGGGATTATTATGTTTGGGGATCATTATTGACAGGCAAGATCTTCCCGCTACAGGGGGACTACTTCCACTCATCATGTCGGTATTAAGAACCTCATTAAAATTTTCCCTATTCGCCTTTTTAATTTTCGCTACCAATAGATTAATTCAATGGGGAACGCATCGCACAAGCTCTATTGAAAAACTACTTTCAAAGTTTGAGAATTTATTTGGCCCGGAGGCCATTTTTGGAGTCGCTATTATTTTTGTACTTTTCTTTGGCTCGATGAGTGAAACTTTGGGATCTCACTTTATTATTGGGGCATTTTTTGGAGCCTTATTGCTCAGTCGCGATGTGTTTGGAACCTCCGTTTTTTCAGAGCTACAAAACACAATCCAATCGCTCACCAGTGGTTTTTTGAGCCCTATCTTTTTTGCCTATCTTGGACTGAGTTTTAGTGTTCAGTCCTTGGCGCATCCCTTAATGATTATCGGAGTCCTTCTGGTTTCTATCTTTTCCAAAATATTGGGCGGGTATTTAGGCGGAAAATTACTTAAAATGACGCACCTCGAAGCTTTGGGTGCAGGAATTATTCTTAATGGGCGGGGAATCATGGAGCTGGTGGTGGCCAATATTGCCTATCAGAAGGGTCTTATTAATCAGAATCTATTCTCAACGCTTATCATCATGGGCATTGTCACTACTATGATGACCCCCCTACTATTTGCCAAAACAAAGCTCGGATCGGTTCATCGCTCTCGTGTATAATTGATAGAGCTTCCGATCTATTTATCTTTTCGTTTAATCACTAAAAAAAACCTACTAAATTCCTTTCGAGGTCTTATTGTTAAGGGTCATTAAAAACTTGGGACAATCTTCATTGGCCTGGATGCTATTGGGATTTAGTGCCTTTTATCTGGTTTTTGCCTTTCCTATCTCCTTTTTTAGACATGATGACTGGCTCATGATCGGAAATGTAGTGCGCATTATTCCTCAGAACTGGGAATTTCTTTTTCAAACCCACCTAGTTTTTAATGAGACGGCTGAGATCTGGTTTTTTCGTCCTTGGTTTAAGCTCATTCTATATTTGCTTTTTCAAACTATGGGCTATCACTATTACGGCTGGTTGGTCGTTAACCTTCTTTTTACGGTTGGGGCTTTACTCTTGGGTTATCTGGCCATTTCCGAATTTACCGGCAGCACTAAAAGGGCCCTCCTTTTTGTTTCGCTATTTGTGGTCTCTCTACATTTTCATTTTGCGAGTTTGGTATGGGTGGGAGAGGGGACCATGAATTGCCCTCAGATCTTTTTACTATTTTTTAACTTTTACTGCTTTAGTAAATTCCTAAATGCGTCGACTCAAACTGCAAAAACTAGTTTTTACCTTTTAGGAATTGTGGCCTTTGTTTTCTCTCTCGGATTCAAAGAGGCGGCTATTTTCCATCTCCCTTTTCTAGTCGCCATTCTTTTTGGCGGATCACTTGCGAAAAAATTTTCATTGGCTGAAAAATCTTTTTCACTACTTCCCTACTTTTTTATTGGAGTGGGGTATCTCTATTTCCGGCTTTATTTATTGCCCTTTAATCCAGGGTACAAACCCCAAATGGTGCTTTCTTGGCTTATCGTTCCTGCTACCTATCTGTTAATTTCTTTTTTAATTCCTATATTCTGTCTTCTGTTGGGAACTCTGAACTCTAAAATTAAACCCTCCGAATATTTCAAAGGTATGCTCTCTCGAGTGGGCTATGCCATTTTCTTTATTCCTTTTTTCATT
>JABMMY010000232.1 GCA_013205415.1 Deltaproteobacteria bacterium | reverse complement strand
ATCTCACAGTTAGAGACTCTGCTGGGAATGAAGCGACCTGCTCTACCACACAGGTTATTTATTAGACCTCTTATTAACCCTCTTTTGGAAACTGGTTTGGGACCCCTTTTTAGTGGGTTGGATTATAAATCAATTTTTTGAAGCGCCTGTGTTGTGCTTGAGGGACAAAATTTTAGGTAAAAAAAACAGGAGACGGTTCTTCGAAATTTATTGCTCAGGAAGTTGCGGTTAATTCGAAAGGTCAATTATTTTCGAATCCATCCAACCCGTGGGCCTAAAGCTGCTGCGTCGATGGACCGAAGATAAGGAATGCTCAACGAATTGGATTTTTGGTAGTTTCGCTCGAGTGTATTGAAATATTTATCTCGGCTATTACTGAACATCCAATCATCTCCAGTTAAGATAAGCTCAAATTTTTTATTTTCAATCGCCTCTACTATGCTTGGAGACAATTCTAAAAATTCGCCCGCCCATTCGCAGCCTGCCTGTTGCATAGGAACATAAGGAATTTTTCCAGCGAGGACACTGATCCAGGGATGATTGGTAACCCAAGCTTGTCCTGGTTCCAGGCGCACGATATCAACTATTTTTTTGTAATCAGCTTCATCTTCACTGGTTGGCGTTCGATTTTTAATCAGGCCATGACGGATCGATTGCAGTTCCGAGAAAAGAATGACACCAAGACTTAATGTCATAATAAATTTATGGATAGAATTTTCAGTTTTTAAAAAATAGCCAATTGAGTAAATAGCCAGTAACGAGAGGAAGGCGTTAAAGAGCGCGATATTGAAAAGACCGCCTCCCTGCTTAGCTAAACAGATGAAGACAGAAATTAGGGCAATCGTCGTTTCAAATGCGATCAATAACAACTGGCTATTTTCTGAAATAAACTGGTTCCAATTTCTGATCTTCAACTTAGAATTCGTGAGAGTCAAAACACAACAAAGTACTGAGGCCATCAGTAAACCACGTTCCTGGATTAGAAGATGTTTTGATAATTCCAAAAACCCTCTTACAAGGTCGACACTTTGGTGAGAGGGAACAGTGATTCGCCAAGCGTACATATCCCAACCAAACTTTAAAAAAGACAGACTCTCCACACACAGAAGGCTTAACAGAGCTCCACCGGCAAAGAAGAAGGTCCTGTTTTTGTAAAATTCCGGAATCACTAACAAGAGAAACAAAATACCCGTCTGTTTAGTTGATATCGATAGGCCAATGACTAGGCCCGCAAGAAAATAGCGGTAGCTTTTTTTGATGGCAGTATTGAAAAAAGTAATACCAAGAAACAGGGTAAACATGAAAAAAGCTTCGAGACGGGCAATATCTATCCAACCCTGAATCGACCAGTAAGCAAAGTAAATGGGTAACCATAAACAGCTTAAAAATCGATTTAAACCGTAGAAACGCATTAAAAGAAAGACACAGATTGCGGTTCCAAAGATACAAATCAGTGAAAATATTCTTAAGCTCTGGAGACTTAAGTCGGTTAACTGAGTGAATAGAGATGCTGCATAATAATAGAGGGGGCCATAAATGGAGCCCGCAAAATGTATATCTGGCTTTTGATAGATATTACCGCCTCTCTTTAAAAACCAGAGCGTGTAGGCTGTTAAACCCTCTTGGTGTTCCAACTCACCCAAAAAAAACAGGCGTTTTAAAATGGCCGGAGTAATCCAGAAAAGAAGATAAATCACAGTGAGGCTGGCTAGTCCATAAGTCAGAATATTTAGCCAACGATTAACCAGCGAAACTGAAAAAGTTTTGGGCTGAGTATTTTCTTGATTCAAGGGTAAGATAGCTTTCAACAGGATTGGTTAGGAAAGCTGATATTTAAATAGTAGTTCAACTTAATGCGTTATGACAAGGCACGCTGTGACATGTCTATCGATAGCGGTTTTAATCGTATGTGCTCAAAAGATTTCATCTCGGCAAACTGAAACGTATTTCCTTTTACAATGAAATTATAATTCATTGTTTTTTACGGTGAGTCCTGATGGGTGGTTTTGAGAGTTTTCATATTGCCTGAAAAAAATTGAGCTTAGCCCTTGAAGAGTTCCGGGCATAAGAAGCAATAATAAGGGGAGCTAAGGTAGCGATCTGATATTGTCATTAAGTAGACTATAGTCT
>JABMMY010000231.1 GCA_013205415.1 Deltaproteobacteria bacterium | reverse complement strand
TGCTTTAGGTGCCAATATTAAAACATCAAGAACCACAGCCTCATTTGAAAGTTCTAAACCTACGGCCTCCAAAGTAAACTCTAATGGCGCCAAAACAAATCGGTCCGACTGGATGAAATTAGAAAAGCCTGAAGATGATCTGGTACTTTGTTTTCCAACAAATACACAGGTCAAAGCTAATATTGGATTCGAAAAATTTACTCCGCGTTTAGGTGGTGGAGTTCCCCTATCTATTGACAATACTTTTAGTTCAGCCTCTTCAAGTGTTCAAGAAAGCATTGTTTGCTATCCCAAAGGAGCACAGGTCACTCCACTTTTAAAATTTCAACCTAATCAAAATTCACAATATGGTCGGGTTGAATTAGAAAATGGCAATGCACCCAATCCGATGAATGGAAGACAGCCCTCTTCAATTCCTCAGATGAATCCTAATGGTAATGCCCAACAGTTTAACGGTGGCTATCCCCAACAGTTTAATGGCGGCTATCCCCAACAGTTTAACGGCGGCTATCCCCAACAGTTTAACGGCGGTTATCCTGGAAACAATCAATATGCCCCCACTCAACGCATGGGTCCTCAATCCAATTTTAATAGCCCTAGAAATAATCAGATGAATCAGGATGCAGATCTGGCATTTGGGCTTCAGGGAGATTCCAAGTTAAGTTTAAAGTCTTTTGGTAATGCCAATGGCAATCGAGCCTATCAAGATAGCTTTCAACAAAAAGCGCCTCCACTGAGTTTGGGAAAAAAATTACCTCCCCCTAATGCAATCAATTAATCTTCTAGATTTAAAGATGATAAGCTCAGTATTTTAAAGGGCGGGGGAAAAGCTCTTGAAACGATTCGAATGGTGGTCACCCTCAATATTTCCTCTTAGACTTATCCTTCTCTTTATTTTTAACTCATGACAATCATCATCTAGAAAGAGATAATACCCACTGTGCGACACCGCAAGAAAACAAAACAACAAAATCAAAAGCAGGAAAAGGGCGGTCATCGTTCGCGAGGTGAAAATGCTTTCTTTAAAAAACCCAAAAGAGCGCTAACCGGCCGAGTTCAAAAAAAACCGCAAGGTTTTGCCTTTATTATTTGCTCAGATCCTCATCAAAAGGATGCTTACGTAAATCGACATGAAGCCAGGCTTCTCATGGATGGCGATATTATAGAATATAGATTGCATAGAGATGGAAAAGGATTTTGTGCTGAAATATTAAACATGGTTCAGCGCAGTCAAAGAGAAATTTTAGGTGTCTTTAAAAAAACAGACCGACATCCCTACATTGAAACTAGTGCCGGAGATGTTTTTGGAGTTATTGGAGATTTTCTAAAAATAGAATCTCACCAATGGGTACTTGCCAAAATAGTAGAATATCCCACTCAACGAAATCCTGCTTTAGTTTCGATTACCGAATGCCTGGGAAAAGAGCTATCGCCCAAATTAGATAATAAAATTGCTGTCGCAAAATATGGAATTCCAGATGTTTTCTCTGAAAAGGTGCTTCGCGATGCGGAGCAATCTATTCAGTGGGGACAGGAAGAGTTAATTAATCCCTCCCCTCAAAGAAAAGATTTACGGGGCAGTCCATTTATCACCGTTGATGGAGAGGATGCTAAGGACTTTGATGATGCTATATTAGTCACCGAGGGCAGTCAGGGTGGCTATACACTTTACGTTGCGATTGCTGATGTTAGTTTTTTTGTTCGTCCCAAAACCGAACTTGATTATTCTGCTTTTGAAAGATCGACAAGTGTGTACCTACCAGGAACCTGTATTCCCATGCTGCCCGAAACGTTATCCAACGATCTTTGTAGTCTCCGTCCCCAGACAGATAAGCTGACTCTAAATGCTGAGATTCATTATGACCGAGTCGGCAATGTTAAATCGGCCGATTTTTATGAAGGCATCATAAGGACGTCACGTAGAGTGACCTATAATCAACTTCATGCTTTCTACGAAAACGATCACAAACAAAGAGAGATTTTCAAGGATTTAACAACTCCACTTACCCTTGCTTTAGAGCTGTATCATAAGCTTACTGAGAAAAGAAAGGAGCGTGGAGTTTTAGATTTTGATTTACCAGAGTGTCAAATGGAATTAGATGACAAGGGAGTTCCCACGACCGTCATTCGAAGACCTAGATATGAAGCTCACCGTCTCATTGAAGAGTTTATGATTGCGGCAAATTCTGAAGTAGCTAAGGCTTTACGAGTTGGAAAGGCCAGTGCTCTTTATCGTGTTCATGAAACCCCAGAGCACGAAAAAATTGACGAGGTAAATTCTCTAATACGTCGTTTAGGTTTTACTCAGGTCTTAAAGGAAATTAGCCCTATTGCCTTCTCCAAAATTCTATCTGAAACCATTGGAAAAAAAGGGGCACAGACATTACATCAAGCTATTTTAAGATCTCAAAAACAGGCCCGATATGAACCCTCACCCAAAGGCCACTTTGGTTTGGCCTTAATGGATTATACC
>JABMMY010000230.1 GCA_013205415.1 Deltaproteobacteria bacterium | reverse complement strand
TACGGGATTGTTTATTTTTAGTATCGCGCTCATCCTAAGCATTATTTTTGCAAACCGACTGACCTCCAATATCAAAAAATTAAAGGGGGCTGCAGAAGCTATTGGACATGGCGATTTAAATCTCGATTTAAATATTAAATCGAATGATGAAATTCAAAGTGTAGCAGAAAGTTTCACTTGGATGTCCTCAAGAATTAAGGAACTCATTGTTGAGACTGTAGCAAAGGCGAGAATGGCACAAGAGCTAGAAACCGCTAAACTAATTCAAGATACCTTATTAAGTTCTCCTCATATTGACACCGATGCTGTTGAGGTAAGCCACTTCTATCTCTCTGCGTCGGAGTGCGGAGGGGATGTTTGGGATGCTTATTTATGTGGAAACAAACTTACCATTTTAGTAGGTGATGCTACAGGTCACGGTGCTCCAGCAGCTATTGTAACTGCCGTTGCCAAGAGCTGCTTTGCCACCTTGAATGCTGTTTATAATACCGCTCCATTATCTCCTGAAATATTTTTGGAAAAACTAAATCGGGTCATCTATGATTCTTGCAAAGGCCAACTATTGATGACGATGGCTGCGATTCAAATTGATCTACATACTGGAGAAGCTGTCTGTAGCAATGCAGGCCATGAATCGCCCCTTTTATTAAAACCAGAAATTAACCTCCCTGACTCTCAAGGTACGGAGACATCAAAAGCGAGATGTGAGGCACTTTTTGTTCGCGGGGAAAGATTAGGATTCTCCCCAGACTCTAAATTTGAAAAACTCAACTATCCATTGCAGCTTGGTGACTCTATTTTAATTTATACCGATGGTGTTTCTGAGGCGACAAATACTGTGGGAAAACAGTACGGCGAACGGGCCATCAAAAAACTATTGGGTCGGCTTTCAGGTCAACCTCTCACTGAAATCAATCGTGAACTTTATTCGAGTGTAAAAGAATTTATGGGGGAGGCGCCACAACTTGATGACATTACCTATGTCCTTTTAAAATGGAATAGGATGATGGAAAAAATAACCTTATCTGTAACACCTAATAGAGCGATGGAACCGGCACCTATCCCAAATACTATTTTCACTCCGCCCATTGCTGTTAAGCGTTTTGAGGAGGTTGATTACTCAATCATTCACGGAGAGCAAATCGAGCTAGACCTATCTGCAACCGAAACCTTTAATCAATTAACACCTAGGCCTAGTACCCCAGTACTTGAAGTCACCTCAGAGTTTTTTGAGACCCTTTCCGCTTTAGATAAGAGCGCACAGCGCGTAATACCTTCGGTCGAAAGGGAGGCCGATAACAGATCGAAACATCTTAAATTAAAGCAACTCGCGAAAAATACAGATTTTACCGAAAGGGCAGTAGATAGGCACTACGCCAGAATTGAAATGGGAAAAAAACCTAAAACTTCTAATGAAGGTTCGTCAGGAAATGAGGCTGCATGAGTCTTGCTAAACCAAAACTAAAGACCGATGAGGTTGCCTTGGCAGGGCTTTTTTCAAAAAAAGAGGCTGCAGAATTTATTACTCAAGGTAGCCGTCATGTTCATTCCTCATTATTAGGTAAAAAGGACCCTTTATTTTCCTGCACCCATTCTGGGATAATCTCCCACTCAAGTCCTAGTTATCCATGGGAACTTACTAGCCACTCTCAAGCGATTTTTTTAAGTTCTAGTACGGAACGAAAGCAGGTCATCACACAAATTCTTTCTTTATTAGGAATAAAACCCTCCTCATCTTTAGGGGATAGGCTGTGGACCTCTTTAGAGGAGATCTTAAGCAATAGTATTTTTCATGCCTATCACAACCCCGATGGCACTGAAAAATACTCAAGAAAATCGATTGCCAATCTACTTTCAGAAGAAAAAATAAAAATTAATTTTAATGCTACGGCCCATGGAGTTTTCTTTTCAGTCACAGATTGCGGGCAAGGATTAAGCTTCGAAAAAATACAACAATGCTTTAAGAGGTGTTACCACGCCGCCGACCTATCGCAAATTGAAACTAAAACGGGTGGTGCCGGTTTAGGAATGTATGTCATTTTAGAGCTAGCCACCCATTTAAAGATAATAAGCAACCCCAAATTAGGAACCCGAGTTTCATGCTGGCTCTCAAGCCAGTCAACTTACGATCCCGACACCTTTTCTTTTAACTTTTATGAAGGAGCCTTAGAATTATGAATACTGCAAAAAAACTAGACATTATAAATAGTCACTTTCGTTTTGAACTCACTGAAACCGATAGGGTCACCCACATTAAATTAATTGGAATCATTGATGAGGATACCGACTTTTCTTCACTTCTTAATTTAAAAAACTCGGCCATTGTATTTCATTTTCAGGAGATCACATCTATTAATTCCTGTGGCATTAGAACCTGGGTTAATTTCATGAAAGGTTTACAGGGCAGTGCCATTGAATTCGCAGAGTGTCCTCCACTTATCGTTAGGCAAATGAATATGGTTCCTAGTTTCTCCGAATCGGCGAATATTAGCACCGTATTTTTGCCCTATGTTTGCAACGATTGTGAACACGAGCAAAATATTCTCATGTCTGTTAGCGATTATAAAAAGGGAGTTTTAATCCCTGAAACAATGAAATGTGGCCAATGTGATTCAGAGGAAATGGAGCTAGACGGAAATGCCAAACAATACTTTGCCTTCGCAAAATAGTTTGACCGGTAAAAACTCAAGCGAGGAATTAAAAATCGATTTAGTCAAGTGGGCTAGTGAAAACAGTTCACTACTAGAGATCTTAATCGATGCTTATTGTGTGGTTGATCTCGCTAATAATATTGTGGCGGTCAATACCGCTTTTACGGTACTTTGTGGTGAATCTGATCGAAAAATAGGAAAAAATCCGCACTTCAATAATTTTATAAAAACTGAGCTTTGTCCAGGTCGGTGTCCCACTATTCAAGTCATAACCTCTGAAAAAAGTCTGAGACTAGATGAAGTGTCTGCAACAACCAAACTTGATCAAAATTTAAAACTGACAATTTCTGGAGTTCCTGTCTTTTCTGATACTCATGAGCTTCTAGGCTGCCTGCTAACCTTACGAGATGTGACTGCAGAATCTAAACTCCAGATTAAATATGATGAGAAAAAAAATGACGCCATTACCGATGGGCTCACCCATCTTTACAATAAGGTATTCACTGAAGAGTGCTTAAGTAAACTATTGAAGGGATCGCTAAGGACAAAAAAACCACTCACAGTAATGATGGGGGATATCGATCATTTTAAACATGTGAATGATACCTTTGGTCATTTAGCGGGCGACCACGTGCTTTCATCCGTGGCTCATATTCTCCAAGAAACTATCAGAGATAGTGATATTGCCGGTCGATTTGGAGGAGAGGAGTTTGTGGTAATACTTAGTAATACACCGCAGGCTGGGGCGCTTATTTTTGCTGAGCGGTTTAGAAAACTATTAGAAAGCACCCAAATAACTTTCGAGGGTAAGCACATTCCAATTACTATTAGTTTAGGCACCTCTACCTTTATTCCCGAATCTGTAATTCAGCTTGATAATCCAGAAGAAAAAGGAAAACAGATGGTAGGAGAATGCGATATAGCTCTTTATCCATCGAAAGCTGATGGCAGAAATAAAACCACTCAGTTTGAAGCTATTAAAACTGAAAAAGGTATCGACCCCACCACCACTAAAAAATAGTGTTTGAGTGCAATACCTTTTTAAAAAAATGCTTGGTTCAGTTTAGTGCACCAAGTATTTACGGGTATATCTATTTCTGAGTTGAGAGAATTTTATATACACCGGTACCACATACCGAGCACAACCCTTTCATTGCGGGTCTCCCATTTTTCATTTTTACTTCCTGACAATCTTTCATCGTTGTTTTCTGTCGGCACTTTACACAATATGCTGTTTCCTCTGCCATGCTGCTAAGCTCCCTTCGAGTTGATATTTAAAATTGTAATG
>JABMMY010000229.1 GCA_013205415.1 Deltaproteobacteria bacterium | reverse complement strand
CAGGGAGGGGGTGGAATCGGAAGTTTGGATGGTTCATAGTGGTGGCTTTTATCGAGTAGAGCGCCGAAAAATTGGCTCGGGCCAAATGCCTAAAACTCTTCATTGGTTTAAATGGGAGGCCGCATTCACCTGGCTAACCGGTGTTTTACTCATGGCGGTGGTTTACTACTCTGGAGGAGGGGCCTTACTTTTTGATTCTAGTAATCAAACGCCCAGTGTTTCCAAGGCGATTATTTATTCGATTTCACTATTACCCTTTTCTTGGTTTATTTATGACTCTCTTTGGAATTCACCGCTGGGAAAAAACACACGGTTAGCCACCTTCATCTCCTGTCTTTTGGGTATCGGATTGGTTTATGGTCTTTGTCAATTTTTTGGAGGAAGAGCAGCCTATATGCATATCGGGGCCATTTTTGGAACGATTATGGTCGCCAATGTTTGGGTGAGAATTCTTCCTGCGCAACAAAAGATGATCGCGGCCACCGAAGAGGGAAGGCAACCCGATTATTCCCTAAGTGCAAAGGCTAAGTTGAGATCGGTTCATAATAGTTATTTAACTCTACCGGTTCTTTTTCTTATGCTCAGTCATCACTATCCCATGACCTACGGAAGTGAACAAAATGTTTTGATTTTTGTTTTTCTTTTTATTCTTGGAGCGTCGGTAAGGCATTATAAAATCACCAAGGAAAAGGTAGGGGCAATACCGGCTCTTTTAATGATAGGTGCCCTGGTCGGACTTTTCTATTTAACCACAGAAACCTCCGAGCAAAAAACAGCAGCCACCTCGGAATCGCATTCGAAAATTACGGTACCCCTCCTTGATTTATCCGATGCTGGAAATATTCAAGGGATAATCTCTTTTAAAGGGATAGTTCCCAGCCCAAAGAAAATTGCAGCGACCCCCGAGTGTCTTTCAAATGCAAAAAAAACTATTTCAAATGAAACTTTACTCTCTCAAAACGGCAGGCTTCAAAATGTGTTCGTTTGGATTAGTGAAGGAATGGAGACTAAAGAGTTTGTGACTCCGGTAGCAGAGGTGATTGTTGATCAAAGAGAGTGTGCGTATCACCCTCGTGTGATTGGAGTTCAGGTGGGACAACCGCTTACCTTTTTAAACGACGATCCCTTTTTGCATAATATTCATTCGATGGCGAAAGAAAATGAGAGATTTAATATCAGCCTTGCTATGAAAAATAGTCGAGTGACTCGAAAGCTAATGAAGCCAGAGATCATGGTGAGAGCTAAGTGTGACATTCATCCTTGGATGGAGGGATTTATCGGTGTGGTTTCACACCCCTACTTTTCAGTGAGTAATGAAAAGGGAGAGATGAATTTATCTAAGGTTCCGCCTGGAAAATATAGTCTTTCGGCCTGGCATGAAACTCTAGGCTTGAAAACTCAAGAGATCGTATTGTCGCCTAAAGAAAACATGAAAATCATATTTTCGTTTCCTTAAATCGCATGGGAGTTTTATTGTAATGAGAGTAGCAATCAAAAGCGCCTCGGTACTTTTACCTGAAAAGGGAAAAATTCATTCTACGCTGCGCCCCGCAGTGATCTATTTTGAAAATGGAAAGATTACCGAGATCAGCGAAAATTTAAATGTGATCTCTGCCGATAAAATTATTGATGCCGGTGTCGATATTGTAATGCCGGGCCTTTGTGATTCTCACGTTCATATGAACGAGCCAGGAAGAACTGAGTGGGAAGGAATTGAGACCGCCACCCGAGCAGCCGCTGCCGGAGGCATTACGACCCTTATTGACATGCCGTTAAACTCAATTCCACCGACCACTACAGTCGAAGCATTGGAAATGAAGAGGGTGGCTGCAAAAAAAACTGCAAGGGTCGATTACGGGTTTTGGGGCGGGGTCATACCAGGAAATAAAGATGATCTCCAGCCATTGATTGAAAGTGGTGTCTTGGGGTTTAAAGCTTTCATGATCGATTCCGGGGTTTCAGAGTTTCCCATGGCCTCTGAAAAGGTCATTAAAGATTGCCTTCCTATTTTAGCAAAATATGGAGTGCCACTATTGGT
>JABMMY010000228.1 GCA_013205415.1 Deltaproteobacteria bacterium | reverse complement strand
ACGTAATCCACACAGGGCGCCGTACAAATTCCAATTTCATAATTTAGACACGGACGGGTTCTGTTTTTAAATTTACTGTCCGAACAGTCGCGAATTTGAAAGGTTTTTAATAAAAATCTTCCTATCTCATGAACTCCACCACTAAAAGGTCCAAAATACCTCAGGTGCGGTTCATTAGAGATTTTTCGAGTGGTGCGAAATAAAGGAAAGGGATGGCTGAAATCTAAGACTACATAAGGGTAACTTTTGTCGTCCTTAAGCCGAATGTTATACCTGGGGCGATATTTTTTGATGAGATTGCATTCTAAAAGTAGGGCCTCTAATTCCGTTTGAGTTACCTGGAATTCAATCGAAGCAATTCGTTTCACCAAAACCCGGGTTTTTTTAGATAGAGTTTCAGCCTTCTGAAAGTAGGACCGAATCCGGTTCTTTAGATTTTTAGCTTTGCCTACGTATAGAATTCGCTGAGAGTCGTCCCTCATCAAATAAACACCCGGATCCTTAGGCCAGTCCTTAATTTGAGCATGAAAATCGGGTTGCAACATGAGAATCCAAGTTTACACCCATTTTTCATTCCCTGATAGCCTGGCCTTACTGGTATAAAAAGAACGTTATTTTCGGCTAAGTACTAAATTTCAAATATGTTTTCCCTTGCCCAACCTAGAAAAGCGTTGTAAACCAGCAAGCTAATACACACGCCCTTCCCATTAACTCTGGTCTGTTGCGGTTGGTTCGCAATAGCCAAATAGGGGCGGAGGAAAAACCGGAGAAAAAAATGCCTGAAATTTCTATGAAAAATATGTTGGAGGCTGGTGTCCATTTTGGTCATCAGACTCATCGTTGGAACCCTAAGATGAAACCCTTCATCTTTGCTCCCCGAAATGGGATCTATATTATCGATCTCGAAAAAACTGTAAAACATGCTCGCGAAGCCTGTACTTACGTCAAAAACACAGTTGCTGAAGGTGGAAAGGTCCTTTTTGTTGCCACCAAAAAACAAGGAAAACAAATTGTACGAGAAGCTGCCGATAAAGCAGGAATGCCTTGCGTAACAGAACGTTGGTTGGGTGGAACTTTAACTAACTTCCAAACCATTCGTCAGGGTGTCGAACGTTTAGAGCAATTAGAACTTTGGAAAACCGATGGCACTTACGAAGCTCTTCCTAAAAAAGAGGTCGTGGTTTTAGAGCGTAAGCGTAAAAAATTAGAATTAAGTTTGGGTGGAGTCAGAAACATGCGCTCTTTACCTGCTGCTTTATTCGTTATTGATCCTGAAATGGAAAATATTTCGGTCTGTGAAGCTAACCGCTTGGGAATTCCAGTGGTGGCTGTTGTGGATACCAATTGTGATCCCGACCGAGTTGATTTTATTATTCCAGGAAATGATGATGCGATTAAATCGGTCACTCTTTTTGCTAACTTGATTGCAGATGCTTGCTTAGAAGGGGCGGCAGTTTTTGAACAAAAAATGCGTTCAATGACTCCAACAGCACCAGCAACTATACAAGCAGCTCAGCCTAACGTCGCGCCTACAGCGCAACCCAAAGCTCCTGCAGGTCCAGTGGTTGAAAGAGTTAAACGACCCGGAATAAAAAATATTCCTACAGAAATTGATTACCGCGCTGAAGGCGTTCTCACTGAAGAGGAGGCAGAGGCCGCAGCTATCGTAGACGTAGAGGTGGACACAGAGGTAGAGACCTCCACTGAAAAGTCTAAGAAATAACTGGTAATTAAAAGGGAGTTTTTTGTGACAGAAGCAACTTTAGTAAAAGAGCTCCGGGATAAAACCGGAGCTGGTTTCATGGATTGCAAAAAGGCGTTAGCCAATTCAGACAATAATATAGAAAAAGCTATCATTTTTTTGCGTGAAAAAGGCTTAGCCGCCGCCTCTAAAAAAGCAGGTAGAGAGGCTAATGAAGGTCGCGTTCTTGCCTATATTCATGGCGAAGGTAAAATCGGCGTACTTATTGAGGTCAATTGTGAGACCGATTTCGTAGCTCGTACGGATGAATTCCAAGAATTTGTTCGCAATGTGGCGATGCATATTGCTGCAGCCAATCCGCGCTATTTGAATAAAGAGGCGGTTCCAGCAAAGGATATCGAATCGGAGCAGTCCATTTTTCGAAAACAGGCAGAAGATTCTGGAAAAAAAGGACCTGTGATTGATAAAATAATCGAAGGTAAAATTAATAAATTCTTTGAGGAGAATTGTTTAGTTAACCAACGATACGTTCGTGACCCGGACCAAACCATTGAAAACTTAGTGAAGTCTCAGGTGGCTAAATTGGGTGAAAACATATCTATCAAACGATATGAACGCTACCAACTTGGAGAATCAACTAAAGCGGAGTGAGTCGTGGTCAAGCAAGCACCTCATTATAAAAGAATCTTACTAAAACTCAGTGGCGAAGCCCTTGCCGGTGATAAGGCTTTTGGTATTAATCACGATACTATTGAGCGGATTGCAGAGGAGATCAAATCGATTCATGGTTTAGGAACTGAAATTGCGATCGTTGTCGGTGGCGGTAATATCTTTAGAGGTATTGCGGGTACGGCTCAAGGCATGGACCGCACCTCCAGTGATTACATGGGAATGCTTGCCACCGTCATCAACAGCATGGCTCTCCAAGATTGCCTTGAAAAAAGAAACGTCTACACACGAGTGATGTCTGCCATTGGTATGAGCCAGGTCGCTGAGCCCTATATTCGTCGCTGAGCGATTCGTCATTTAGAGAAAAAGAGAGTGGTTATTTTTGCTGCAGGAACCGGGAATCCTTTTTTTACTACCGATACCGCAGCCTCCTTAAGGGCTATGGAAATTGGCGCCGATATCTTAATGAAGGCAACTAGAGTTGATGGCGTTTATGACTCCGATCCCGAAATTAATCCTAATGCGGTTATGTTTAAAGAGTTAGACTATATTGAAGTTTTAAAGAATAATCTAAAGGTAATGGATTCTACAGCGATCTCTTTATGTATGGATAACAACCTGGCTATTTTAGTTTTTAACTTAAATATTCCAGGGAACTTAAAACGAGTCGTTTCAGGGGAAGAACTTGGAACCTTTGTCAGGAGAGAAAAATGAATCACTCTTTAGTCGATATTAAAAAGCAGATGGAAAAATCTGTCGAACATTTAAAAATTGAGTTTTCTAAAATGCGAGTGGGTCGAGCCTCCTCTGCGATGGTCGAAAGTGTTCGGGTTGAGGTTTATGGAAGTACGATGGGCTTAAAAGAGGTGGCTGCGATTTCAATTCCAGATGCTAGAACTATTACCATTCAGCCTTGGGATCGAAGCCTATTTCAGGAAATTGAAAAGGGAATTTTAGCAGCAAATGTGGGACTGACCCCGATGAATGATGGAAAAATCATTCGTTT
>JABMMY010000227.1 GCA_013205415.1 Deltaproteobacteria bacterium | reverse complement strand
TGGCTATTGTTGTAGATTAACAGATTTTTTGCTTGTCAACTAAAAAAAGATAGTTTAAACTACATTACGTACTTTAAATACGTACTTTAAATATGGCGGGCCCATAGCTCAGTGGTTAGAGCAGTCGGCTCATAACCGAAAGGTCCCAGGTTCAAGTCCTGGTGGGCCCATTGAGTGGTACAAAAGCACGGTGTTTTTTAAATGTGTTTAAACTTTGTAAGAAATGAGTCTCCATGAAAGTTCAGTATCGAATCTTAGGCCAATTAAAAAAACTAGATGAAAAATTATATCGCCTAAACTTTGAACTCGAAAAAATTCCGGTAGAAATTGCAAAGATAGAGGCGGCTCTCGCAAAAAATAAGGCTGAGTTTACCGTCCATAAAAACAATTTTGAAACCCACGAAAAAACGATGCGAAAAGCCGAAATGGATTTAAGAGAAAAAGAGGACTTCATCAAAAAGGCCGAGGGCAAAATGATGGAGTGCAAAACCAATGAGGAATATAAGGCAGCACAAAAAGAGATCGATGGTTTTAAAGAGCAAAAGGGGAAACTAGAGGAGACCGTTCTTCTCTCTATGAATGGATTAGAGGTCCATCGCACTCAGCTAAAAACAGCAGAAACAAATTTTAAAGAGCAAGAGGCTCTAGTTAATAAGGACAAAAAAGAATACGACACCGTTCGACAAAAACTTGTAAACTCATATGAAGAGCAGGCACATCAGAAGGAGGGAATAGTCATTCAGCTATCCCCCGATATCACCGCTCTCTACAAACGCGCTTCGGCTATCAATAAAGGGATTGGTATTTGTATTACCGAAAACTTTAGTTGTTTAGGGTGCAACATAAAAATTCGGCCTCAGCTTTTCAATGAAATCTTAGGGGCTAAGGCGGTCCACCGTTGTCCTAGTTGTGGAAGAATTTTAATTACCTCCGCTGCGGAAATCGATGAAAATTCAATGGCTGAAGTTCAGCTTTAATGGAGAAATTGATGGTCCTGTTCTGTGATGGTGCTTCGAGAGGAAATCCAGGCCCAGGGGCTTATGGATATGTCCTTTATCACAATGAGGAGATCGTTTTTGAAGAGGGGCAATGCCTCGGAACCGTTACCAATAATACCGCTGAATACCAAGGGCTGATCAAGGGATTAGCCTCTGCGCTAAAACATGGAGCCACTGCAATCACCGTGAAAAGCGATTCTGAACTAATGGTTCGTCAATTAAATGGGATTTACAAGGTAAAGGCCCCCCACATTCAGCTTCTGTTTCAAGAGGCCAAAACCCTTCTTAGAGAATTCAAATCGATAGAAATTCTTCACATAAGACGAGAGCAAAATAAAAAAGCGGATGCCCTTTGTAATCAGGCCTTAGACAAATTCTAGCCTTTCCAATTCCCCCGAAAACTATAATTCTGGCACTAGGCTCCGACCCCCTCGTTAACAATTGAGTCTATGGGCCGGTATTAAATATTGGGGTCCTTCCGACACCAAGCCTGTAAAGAATAGTCGATACAGAACTGGTGTGTTTTTGACACCACGCCATGATACTGTTTTTATTGATAATTTTGTATTTTTGCGGGCTTTATTTGTGGCTTTCTGCTTGCAGAGCTTGTAGTGAGTCTGCCACTTGAGCTATAACCAAAATTAACGCAACGCTCAGGTAACTATGACAAAACAAACCGGGTCGGCAGACCGAAATGAATTTGAGAAAAGAGAGGCTAAGATTAAACCGCGATCAAAATTCTTTTCTCATCTATCGGCAACGGTCCTGACGATGGTTTTTATTTTTGGGTTGTTTCATGCAGACCTCCAAGGACTTCAGGGCGTACTGATAGATATGCTTTTTAGAACCCAGTGGAGCTCTTCGCCTCACCCCGCTATTTCTATTGTGGCCTACAACGAAGAGAGTGCCTCGAGATATCAAGGATCTCATAAAATTCCAGCTGAGGAGCTATTAAGCACAATTTTAGAAATTAATAACGATAGGCCACTTGCGATTGCGCTGGTCGCGCCACTAAATGAAAAACTCTACAGTGACACCGAGCTCTCTCAACTTTCACATGTGTTTTCAAAGGTAGCTCACATGTATGTGGGCTATACAGATAATGAAAGTTTAGGGCGCAATGCCCCTCGTTCACTTTTTCATACCACCCATTATATTCCTGGCTACGTTTCTAGAGATACCTTTAGTTATGGAGCAGACTCGGTAAGTCGACGAGTGATGCTATCGATAGAGGGAATCCCCACTCTTTATAGTAAACTCTTAACTCTTTATCAAAATAATCACCCTTCATTACCCTCTATTCCCAAAACTAGAACTGAAAAATTTGGCGACTCTCTACAGACCTACATACGATGGCAAGGGCCCGCGGGAACCTATCAACCCCACTCTACCTTAGCCGTAATTCAAAAAACTCTTCCCAAGGGAACCTTTACCAATAAGATTGTGTTGATATCCACCACCTTAAAAATTAATAAAGATGCCGATTTTATTTTCACGCCGTTTTCTAGGGAGCCCTTTCATACGTCACTTATTGAGGGGGCTGCCCATAGCCTAGCGACCCTTCTCAATGGGGATGGCATCTATAAAAGCTCCCCGTGGGTTAACTCACTCATTGCTATTTTCATCGGTGTTTTATCTGTAAATTTAATTTTATATCTCTCCCCGGGGAGTGGAATTATCTTTCTGTGCAGTGAAATATTTTTTCTTTTTATTTCGGCCTGGGTCTGTTTTTCGCAATATCACTACTGGATTGATATTGCCCACCCCATAGTTATCCTATGTGTGAGTTACTATTTAGTGATCCCCTATCGCCTTGTAGATGAATATAAAAAGCGATGGCACTACCAGGAAAAAAGTGAGTTCATGGCGGAGCTAGAACAACTAAAAAGTAATTTTCTCTCATTGATGTCTCACGATTTAAAAACTCCATTAGCGAGAATTCAAGGCAATGCCGAACTGGCCCTTAGTGACTCAGCCGATCAGATGACACCCAAACAGAAACAATCTCTTCAGTCGATTGTACATACCACCGAAGGGTTAAGTACCTATGTAGAAACTCTCTTAGACTTAACTCGAATTGAGAGCTCCAAGGTACACTTAAATAAATCCTCAAAAGATATTAACTCTGTCATCAATGAGGTCGTGAAGGCTAAATCGCTTTTGGCCAGAGAAAAACAGATTGAGATCCAAACGAAGTTAGAACCTTTGTTTTCATTTAAATTTGATGTGAAACTAATTCAGCAGGTCATTGCTAATCTCGTAGAGAATGCCATTAAGTATTCTCCGGAGGGATCTCTTGTGACACTCACCTCAAAAGAGGATGGCTCCTGGGTGAGAGTGAGCGTTATCGACGAGGGTTACGGGATCTCTGTAGAGGATCAGGATAAATTATTTTCTAAGTTTTTTCGTGGAACCGATCCGAAAACTCAAACCGAAAAGGGAACAGGCCTGGGCCTCTACCTGGTAAAATATTTTGTGGAGCTTCACGAAGGATTTGTTAATTTAAATAGCCAAGTGGAAAAGGGAAGTGTTTTCACCATTTCTTTGCCCATTTAACGGAGACAAAAGATGAGCCAATATAAAATCATGGTGGTAGAGGATGATGTTGAATTAAGAGCCACATTGGGAGAGGCCCTGGGCCGTGGCGATTTTGAGGTTTGTGAAGCCGTTGACGGTGTAGATGCCCTAGAAAAAATTAGAACTGAAGATATCAATCTGGTTCTTTTAGATGTCAATATGCCGAGAATGAATGGGCTTGATTGCCTTAAAGCGATAAAGGAATATGACCCTTCAATTATTGTGATCATCATGACCGCCTATAGCGCTATCGAAGATGCCGTGAGAGCGATTAAGGATGGCGCCTATAACTACCTAGCCAAACCCATTAAGCACCAGGCCGTTGTTGATATGGTGCAGAGAGCTCTTGATGCACAATCTATGATTCGAACCATGGCCTTTTCCGCGCCCATTGTAAAACTAGATACGGGAGAATTTGTCGGCCACTCGGGCGAAATGAAAAAGATTTTTAACATCATCTACAAACTGGCTAAAGTTGATACCTCGGTTCTGATTCGAGGAGAAAGTGGCACGGGAAAGGAGCTGGTGGCACGAGCGATTCACTATAACTCTGCTCGAAAGGACGAGAAACTTGTTTCCATTAACTGTAGTGCCATTTCAGAAACCCTATTTGAAAGTGAGCTATTTGGTCACGAGAGAGGTGCCTTTACCGGTGCTAGCCAAAGACAAATAGGACGATTTCAGTATGCCGAGGGGGGAACTATATTCCTTGATGAAATTGGAGATCTATCTCTCGCCATGCAGGTAAAACTTCTGCGGGTACTGCAAGAAAGAAAGTTTACTCCGGTGGGAGCCCACCGAGAGATTGAAATGAATGTTCGGCTCATGGCCGCTACCAATAGAAATTTAGAGGAGATGATCACCAAAGGTACCTTTAGGGAGGACCTGTTTTATCGCCT
>JABMMY010000226.1 GCA_013205415.1 Deltaproteobacteria bacterium | reverse complement strand
CCGAGAATCGCGGTTCCAGCCCTTGCCTTTACCTTAAAAGATTAACAAAAAGATATTAATCATTCATTTGAGAAGGCTTGTTTTCCTATTTCTTGGTCATTGTGTCAATTATAAATATAGGAAGATAAATAAAAATATTAAAGAGTTATCTCATTTTATAAAGGTGAAATAGTTGACCTGCTAATTTTACTCTCAGAATGAATTCAAGGTAGCTCGAGAAAAAAAAGGTATCTGTGCTATCGTATCTATAAATCACTATAATAACATAGTGTTAATAGCACCAATTAATGTTCCTTTAAAACACCACGCTGGATCTGATCTCTCTCTATAGCTTCAAAAAGTGCAGTGAAATTACCTTCACCAAATCCATTATCTCCTCGACGTTGGATCACTTCATAAAAGAAGGGGCCTACCAGATTATGAGTGAATATTTGAAGGAGATAGCCTTTACTACTCCCATCCACTAAAATTCCAAGATCTGCTAATTGGGAAAGGTCTTCGATAATATTGGGAACCCTTTTAGGGATCTCCTCATAATAGGTCCGGGGGACTTCGAGAAACTTCAACCCCTCTTTTTTTAAACCGGTGAGAGTTTCTACAATATTGTTAGTGGTAAGAGCTAAATGTTGAACTCCCGCTCCGTGATTTACATTTAGAAACTCTTGGATTTGAGAGGCCTCCTCAGTGGGTTCATTAATGGGCATTTTAATAATGCCATTTGGGCTTTCCATTACTTTAGAGTAAAGACCGGTGCGTTGAGTATGGATATCAAAAAAACGGGTGCTAGATAACCCGAATATTTTTTCGTAGTACTCAACCCAAATTCCCAAATCACCCTTGGCAACGTTATTGGTAACGTGATCGATTCCCATTAGCCCATAGCCACGGCTGGAGATTTTATAAGGGACATCAAAACCTTCAGCGAATAGATTTCCCTCTCGAGAAATAAAGGTGTGTCTGACATCACCAAAGGCTTTAATTGAGCTTTGAGTGACCGAGCCAAAATCCTTTTGGTAGGAGCGAGGAGCCTCTACAACCTCAGCGCCGCGAGTGGCCGTTATTTCAAGTGCCGATACTGCGTCTTCACAACGAAAAGCCACCGCCATAATTCCATCTCCGTGGGCTTGATGAAATTTAGCCACCGGATCTTTAGGATCGTCACTTTGACTCAAGATAATATTGATATCGTTTTGGACAATTCGATAGGACTTTAATTTTCTTTCTAGAATTTCTCTCGTTCCCGCTTTTTCAAAACCCATCTTCAGATAAAGCTCTAAAGCTTTATCAAGATCTGCAACGGCAAATTCTATAAAATCAAAACCCATAATTTTTAAAGCATCAAAGTCTGTCATAAGTGTTTTAGAATAATGATTTCACCTATAAATTGTCAAATAGGTGGATAAAAAAATTAAGTTGTTTCCGTTGAACTAGGTTTTAGTAGATCCGGTCGCTTTTCCATCGTTCTTTTTGTGGCCTCTTCTAACCGCCAAGCTTCAATGGCTGAATGGTTTCCACTGAGTAAAATTTCTGGAACCTTGATTCCTCGATACTCACTAGGGCGAGTGTAATGGGGATATTCTAATAAAAGGGAGTCTCCCGAGGTGAGAGAGAAAGATTCTGTTTGAGCGGTAGTCTTTGAACCCAAAGTGCCCTCTAATTGCCGAATCATTGCATCTGCAGTGGCTAAAGCGGGAAGCTCTCCGCCTGTAATTACAAAATCACCAAGAGAGATCTCAGCATCGACCCAATGATCGATAAAACGCTGGTCCACTCCTTCGTAGTGACCACAGATAAAAATAAAATCTGTGATAGTGTTCGACGTGGCCCACTCATGAACCAGAGTGTGATTAAGTCGTTGTCCTGCAGGAGAAAAGTAAATAACCTGAGATGTTTTTGCCTTTAGATTTTCTTGAATAGATTCTACCGCACGGACCAGAGGTTCCAATTGCAAAACCATTCCTCCACCACCTCCATAGGCTACATCATCTACATTTAGATGTTTGGCTGTGGAATAATCTCTTAATTGATAAATTTTAAAATCAAACAGTCCTGCCTTGTGGGCGCGTCCTAAAATACTCGTAGTCATCCAAATCTGGATAGTTTCCGGAAAGAGGGTAACAAAATGAAATGTGGGAACACTCATGAGGAGGATAAAATATCGGAAAGATTTTTCAACCAAACCGTTTTTTGTGGAATATCTATTTTATGAACGTAATGACTAGTTGCTGGAATGGAAAAAAGATTCCCATTCGATTCAATCCACCATCTGTCCTGTAAAATATGGGAAGATTCCTGAGCTACCGGTTCTATTGAAGTTAAAGTTCCACAATTTTTTTCTGATAAAGAATCAATAACCGAGGAACCCAATAGGTCATGAATGTAGAATTCATTATCGGCAACAGGAGCTAAATCGGCACGATCGGCATAGACAATAAAGGTTTGGAACCCTTTAACCATCGTATCGCTAGTGATGCCAGAAAGTTCAAGCTTCCATCCCTTAGGCATCCAAGCACTCTCTAAGACCTCATGTTCTGAAATATCGTCTGTAGATTTTCCTAAGTAGAGAATTTTTAAATAGGCGAGGGCAGAGCTTTTTCCTGCAGCACTTTTAGCCACAAGAGCCCCTTTATAACCATGGGGCCTAATTACAATTGCTATTTCTACTAAATCCATCAATACCAAGCTTTACTGTGGCCCTATTCCAGAATTTCTAAAACGGATCGTTTGCGAAGTTTAGTCGAAACGGCCCCTAAAATAGTTCGTAAGGATTGAGCGGTACGACCCTCTTTGCCTATG
>JABMMY010000225.1 GCA_013205415.1 Deltaproteobacteria bacterium | reverse complement strand
CCACAACTCCGCTTAATAGCAAGGACGACGACTCTAAATCCTGTGTATTAATTCCAGTATTTCCGATTTGGGAACTCCCCATAACTACAATCTGATTTAAATAGGAGGGATCGGTATAGATCTCTTGGTACCCACTCATCCCCGTATTAAAAACAGCCTCTCCACCTTTAGAAATTTCAGCACCAAAACCCTTGCCTTCAAACAGGTGGCCATTTTCTAAGTAAAGAGCGGCTTCAAAAAAACTCATCTCATCCCTCCAGGAGCTTCTTGATAAACTATCTTTCCGGCCACAATTGTATAACGAACCTTTCCCTGAACTTCCCATCCATCAAAAGGGGTGTTCCGACTTTTCGAACGAAACTCCGTTTTATTAATCGTATATTTCATTTCAGGATCAAAAATAGTGATGTCGGCATCGGCTCCCACTTTAAGAGTTCCCTTAGGTATTCCAATAATCTCAGCAGGCTTTTGAGTCATCGCAGAAATAATTCGATCCAACGACACCCCTTTTTGAAGCGCTAGCCGATAGTAAAGTGGAAATGCAGTTTCCAATCCTACCATTCCAAACTCTGCATTATCATATTCCACCTCTTTATCTGAGACTGAGTGAGGTGCATGGTCCGAAGCTAAGGCATCAATAGTTCCATCTGCGAGGGCTTCAGTGACAGCTTCAATATCTTGTATTTCTCTAAGCGGTGGCGCTACTTTAGTATTGGTATCGTAAGTTCCCACCACCTCATCGGTCAAGGTCAGATGATGAGGAGTGACCTCAGCCGTAACTTTGATTCCTCGTCGTTTAGCCTCTCTAACTAAGGCCACACTTCCTGCAGTACTCACATGAGCCACATGAAGTCGAGCCCCGGTAAGTTCGGTTAGCAAAATATCTCTCGCTACAATAATTTCTTCTGAGGCCTTAGGAATGCCTCTCAAACCAAATCGAGCCGAATTAAATCCCTCATTCATCACTCCTCGACCTTTTAAATGAACATCCTCTGCATGACAAACTACGACTAAATCAAATCGCTTGGAATAATCTAACGCTTTTCTCATCAAGTAAGAATTCATTACCGTTTTTCCGTCATCAGAAATAGCGACGATACCGGCCTCCCACATGGACCCTATCTCAGCCAGCTCTTGCCCCTCTAGACCTTTGGTAATAGCACCCACTGGATACACATTAATCAAACCTTCGGAGGCCACCTTTTGATTAATGTAGCTCGTAATAAAACTAGAATCATTTACCGGAGTGGTATTCGCCATACAAGCTATCGACGTAAAACCACCCGCTGCAGCAGCTTCGGTTCCCGTTCGAATGGTCTCTTTGTGTGTTTGTCCTGGCTCTCGAAGATGGGTGTGAATATCGATCCATCCGGGTGTGACCAACCACCCTTTAGCATCAAGTTCTGTAATCGTAGGTCCCGGAGGCAGTGTAATACGACCGACAGCTTGAATCTTTCCATTTAAAATTAAGATGTCACCTACGACATCTATTTTTTGACTCGGATCGAAAATTCTACCTCGGCGAATGACTAAAGAATGGCTCATACCTTTGCCTCAATTAACTCTCCGCCGGTTAGCAAATGTAAAACTGCCATTCGTACCACCACGCCATTTCCCACCTGGTTCAAAATAATAGAGCGGGATCCATCAGCAACTTCGGGAGAAATTTCTACCCCTCTATTCACAGGGCCTGGATGCATGACGAGTACATCAGGTTTTGCTAACTTTAAAATGGATTCAGAGATACCGTAAAACTTTGAATATTCTCCACGAGAGGGACTCTGCCCAGAATTTAATCGCTCAAATTGAATTCTTAATGTCATAATGACATCCTTATTTTTGACCGCTTTATCTAGTTCGTAATGAACCTCAACTCCCATTTGCTCAACTTTAGGGGGTAGTAAAGTAGGCGGACCACACACCGAAACCTCAGCTCCCATTTTTTTTAAAGCATAAATATTAGAACGAGCCACTCGGCTATGGGCGATATCACCTACGATTAAAACCTTGAGCCCTTCGATACGGCCCTTAAATTCCTGCAGGGTCATCAAATCTAAAAGTGCTTGAGTGGGATGTTCATGAAATCCGTCTCCTGCATTAATGACAGGCACATTTAAAATCTGATTTAGGTGAAATGGAGAACCTGCTGACGAATGCCGTAACACTAGAGCATCGGGCCTCATCGCCTGGATAGTTTTAGCCGTATCCACCAGGGTTTCCCCCTTTTCAGTAGAGGTTCCCTCTTTGGTAAGTACTAAAGTGGTGGCCCCCAGCCTTTTTGCGGCTAATTCAAAGGAGCTTCGAGTGCGAGTGCTAGCCTCAAAAAAAAGTAAAATGACAGTTTTCCCAGCCAAGGTCTGAGGAATAGGCCTTCCCTCATCCACCAGTTTTTTAAATAAAAAGGAATGTTTAATGATTGTTTCTATTTGGCTTTTCTCTAAAAACTCGGTTCCCAATAGGGATTTGATACCTAGAGAATTCAGAGATGAGTTGTGTTTTCGGTCGCTCACTGTGGTTCTATAATCTAATTGAAAACAGGTGAATTTGGCAAGTTTTACTAATAGGTCTGTGGGGCGAGATAAATCATTAAGATTGATAGAAGGGTTTAGAGTCATTTAAGAGGTCTTTTAGGCGAAGGCTTCAATATTTTTTAACTTTCTTTGAAAAGATTGCTTTGATTTCAGGGATGCGTTAAACAAGGCTTGAAATATTTTAAGATGTAAAGAGGGCTCAAATGGCTACTGAATTTATCGGAACCAACATGAAACTAAAAACCGGTTTGGCAGAGATGCTTAAAGGCGGAGTCATTATGGATGTGATTAACCGCGAACAGGCTATTATTGCTGAAAAATCGGGTGCAGTAGCCGTAATGGCTTTAGAAAGGGTCCCCTCCGATATTCGCAGAGATGGTGGAGTGGCAAGAATGTCCCCTCCTGAAATTATAGAGGAAATTATGGGGGCTGTTTCTATTCCTGTAATGGCAAAGGCTCGTATTGGCCACTTTGCAGAGGCTATGATTCTAGAGGCTTTGGGTGTGGACTATATCGATGAGAGTGAAGTGTTAACTCCTGCTGACGAGCAGTACCACATCGATAAAATGAATTTTAAAACCCCTTTTGTTTGTGGCGCCAAAGATTTAGGTGAAGCGCTTCGTAGAATTGGTGAAGGGGCTGCGATGATTCGAAGTAAAGGAGAGGCGGGTTCAGGAAATATCGTAGAGGCGGTCCGCCACCTAAGAACATTACGTTCCCAGATTCGTCGACTTACCACTTTAGGATCTGAAGAGCTGATGAATGAAGCCAAAGAATTGGGAGCGCCTTTTGCTTTAGTTCAATGGGTAGCCCGAGAAGGAAAACTACCTGTTCCTAAT
>JABMMY010000224.1 GCA_013205415.1 Deltaproteobacteria bacterium | reverse complement strand
GTCGTAGATCGATTGATGGTAGATGGCACTGCAGATGTCATGTCGGGTGGGGGCTGGGTGCTCCGTCAATTTCAAACAGGAAAAGTTCAACAGTATTTAGTTTTGACGGTGATGGTTATCATTGTGGCTTTGTTTTTTGCAAATTTGGGATTGAAGTAAGATTCCAGATTTCTTTGAAAGGGAGAGTATGTTTCCGATTTTATCAGTAATGACCTATATCCCCTTATTGGGAATGATTATTATTTTAGCGTTGCCTCGCAACAATCCAAATCTCGTGAGATGGGTTGCGGTGGGAGTCACAGCCATTCCACTAGCCCTTGGTGTTTATCTTTATTTGAGTTTCGATAGAAGCACGGCAAGCATGCAGTTTGTGGAGCAGTTTGATTGGATCAAACCCTTCAATATTCAATATTATATGGGCATCGATGGATTGAGCATTCCCATGGTGTTGTTAACGGTCCTTCTTACCTTTTTATGTGTGATCGCTTCCTGGGGAATTGAGACGGGAGTTAAGGGTTACTACGCGATGTTTCTTTTTCTGGAAACTGGAATGATGGGAGTTTTCTGCGCGCTAGATTTTTTCCTGTTTTTTGTTTTTTGGGAGATCATGCTTTTACCTATGTATTTCCTCATTGGAATTTGGGGAGGCAAAGAAAAGGTTTACGCAGCCATCAAGTTCTTTTTGTACACTTTGTTTGGCTCGGTATTAATGTTGTTGGTGATGGTGGGAATGTATTACTACTCGGAACCCCACACCTTTAATTTATTACAATTGGCACAGGGGCATATGTTTCTGGGTAAAACGGTGGTGTTATTTGGTCATCAACTACCTGTCGACAAGCTTTTCTGGATTGGTCTTTTTATTGGCTTTGCTATTAAAGTTCCCGTTTGGCCATTTCACACCTGGTTGCCATGGGCGCACGTAGAGGCTCCTACTGCGGTGTCGGTTATTTTAGCTGGGGTTTTATTGAAAATGGGAACCTACGGAATCTTAAGAATGAACTATCCCATTCTTCCCGAGGCCACTTTATGGGCAGCTGAATTTATGATGGTTTTAGGGATCATCAATATTCTTTATGGTGCCTTCTGTGCGATGGCTCAAAAAGATTTGAAGAAGTTAGTGGCCTATTCTTCTGTGTCTCATATGGGTTATGTGATGGTGGGAATGGCCAGTTTCACGACAGCAGGAGTGAATGGTGCCGTGCTACAGATGTTCAATCACGGAACCTCGACGGCAATGTTATTCCTATTGGTAGGTGTGATCTACGATCGGGCTCATCATCGTTGGATTGTGAAACCAGATGGCTCAAAAGGCTTTGGTGGAATTGCTGCGGTCGTTCCAGTTTATACAGGGATCATGGCCATTGCATTATTTGCCTCTCTAGGTCTTCCGGGACTTAGTGGATTTATCAGTGAGGCTCTAGTTTTCTTGGGTGCCTTTTCAAATCCTCGGTTCCAAACCTATGTGGTTATCGGTTCTCTTGGAATTCTTTTGGGTGCGGCCTATCTCCTGTGGATGTTTATGAGAGTCTTTTTAGGCCCATTGAATGAAGAGTACAAAGATCTGAAGGACATGAACTTCAGAGAGGTTTTCACATTGATGCCACTTTGTGCCTTGGTAATTATTTTAGGTGTTTATCCCATGCCGGTTTTAAATCTCATGGGCAGCACTATTGAAAAGCTATTAACGCTTTTCTCTTAATATAAGAGGTGTTTGTGATGGGTGAAACTTTACATAATGTCATGTTGCTGGCCCCTGAAGTCTGCATCACTTTATTTTTATGTCTACTGTTTATTGTGGATGGACTTTTTCCCTCTCTGAGATCGAACAGGTTTCCGATGATACTCACCGTAGTGGCCTGTATCGCCTCGATGATTTTAACTGCTAAAGTAGGAAAAACACCTGCCGCCTTTTTCGGTGGAATCGTTGTAAATGATGGATTCACCACCTTCTTTAGATACCTATTTTTCTTTACGGCGGCGGTGAGTAGTTATGTAGCCTTTGGATCGACAGAGGTTGAAGCTAAAAGCCGAATAGAATTTTCTCTACTATTACTTTGCGTGACGGTGGGCATGAGTTTAATGGCCAGCGCATCTAATTTATTGGTGCTCTATATGGGTATCGAGATGGTGAGTATTATCTCTTTTGTAATGGCTGGATTCCGACGAGACAATCTAAGATCTAATGAAGCCTCTTTTAAATACTTGGTATTTGGGGGTGTGGCCTCTGCTCTGATGATTTATGGATTTAGTTTGATCTACGGTTTGACCGGTTCGTTAAACTATTCCCAAATAGGTGCTTCATTAATCGCAGCACAGGGAAATGTAGGGCTCATTACTTGGCTTGCTTTAGTTTTAATCTACAGTGGATTAGCCTATAAAATTTCAGCCTTCCCCATGCATTTTTGGGCACCCGATGTTTATGAAGGGGCGCCCACTCCTATTACAGCCTTTTTTAGTGTCGGACCCAAAGCGGCTGGATTTGCGGCGTTACTTCGCATTCTTTTGACAGTATTTGCAGTGAAAACTGGTGATGGAAATTGGAAGGCCGTAGAGGGACTTTCTTTTACCGCGATCATCGCGGTCATTTCTGCAGCTACTATGATTGTAGGAAATTTATCGGCATTAGGACAAACTAATGTGAAAAGAATTTTAGCCTATTCTAGTATTGCTCACGTCGGTTATATGTTGATGGGATTAGTGACCCTAGATCGCTCCGGTATCACTGCGATTATTTTTTATCTTATTGCCTATTGTGCGATGAATATTGGAGCCTTTTGGGTGGTAGGTGTGGTTTCAAATATTCGCGGAAGAGAGGACCTTGAGGCCTTCCGAGGAATAGGCTGGTCGATGCCGGTACTGGGAACCTGCATGGCTATTTTTATTTTTTCTCTAACTGGGATTCCTATGTTCTCAGGTTTTATTGGAAAATTTCTGATTTTTGGATCTGTGATTAAATCGGGTGGATTTCTTTGGCTGGCATTGCTTGGAGTTTTAAATAGTGTGGTCTCGTTATATTACTACGTTAAAATTTTAAAATCGATGTGGTTAGACAAGCCAGCTACTGAAGAGTCTTTACGACTTCCTTTTTATCATGCGGTCGGCTTGGTGGGGCTTGCGATTCCCACGATTGTTTTAGGCCTGTATTTCACACCTATTTTAGAGTTTGCAGAAAAAACCCTCGCAACATTATTGTAATCATTGGATCTAGGAAAGGAGGAGACTCATGGATGCATTTTTACCGGTCGGTATCCTTTTTATCTTAGCGATTATTATTTCTACGGGTCTATTTACAGTGAAACGTTTATTAGGACCGAGGAATCCTGTTCCTGCAAAGTTAGCTGTTTATGAGTGTGGTGTGACCCCAGAGAGCTCGGCAAGAATTCCATTTCAGACAGGATTTTATTTAATAGCCGTTCTTTTTTTGCTTTTTGATGTTGAAGCGGCCTTCTTTTTCCCTTGGGCTTTAGTTTATAAGGAGTCTTTAGCTGAGGGACCCGCACTTTTAATTGCGATGTTAATTTACATGGCCCTTTTAGTTTTAGGATTGGTATATATTTTTAGAAAAGATTGTTTGAAGCTTAACTAATATGGATTTAACGGATCTCATCATTACAGTAGTCAAGACGGCGGTCATTTATATTGGAATGATTCAGGTTGTGCCCTTGATGTTAATTGTGGAACGAAGAGGAGCGGCCTTAATTCAGGATCGACCTGGGCCTAATCGTGTCGGGCCCTTTGGTTTATTTCAGCCGATTGCCGATGTGATCAAGATGATGATGAAGGAGGTGATCATTCCAAGCCAGGTGAATAAGGCTCTTTATTTATTGGGCCCTTCGTTAGTCCTTCTTCCTGCATCTTTAGTCATAGCAGCTCTTCCTTTTGGGGATTTCTTTAGTGTTTTTGATAAGCCCTATCTTCTTCAGGTGGCTAATATCGATGTAGGAATTCTTTATGTATTGGCGATTGGATCCTTAGGGATTTATGGAATTCTTTTTGGGGGATGGGCCTCTAATAATAAATTTTCACTTATCGGTGCCATGCGAGCCACCTCTCAGATTATTAGTTATGAGATTCCTTTGGGATTAGCGGCCTGTAGTGCGGTGCTTTGGTATGGCAGTTTTAGTTTGAGAGAGATGGTGGTCACTCAGGAGGGGACTCTATTTGGCGTCATACCTAACTGGGGAGTCTTTTGTCAGCCCTTAGGGTTTTTATTATTTTTTATTGCCGCCTTCGCAGAAACTAATCGCCTGCCTTTTGATCTGCCTGAGACGGAAGCAGAGTTGGTAGCCGGTTTTCATACCGAGTATGGGCCGATGGATTTTGGTACCTTTTTTATGGCAGAGTATATGAATATGGCGACCATGTCGGGTCTGATGGTGGCTATGTATTTTGGCGGCTGGCATCTACCATGGATTGCAGATGCCACATTACTTCAGTGGCTAGGTTCCAGAAACATTTTAGCTATTCTTCAGGTGGTTACTGTGGTGACTAAGATGGCCTGTTTTATGGTGGTGTATGTGTGGGTTCGCTGGACGATTCCTAGATTTCGTTTTGATCAATTAATGCGTCTTGCGTGGAAAAACTTAATTCCTCTAGGCCTTTTTAATATCGTACTGACTGCGGTGATCCTTTATTTAAAGGGGGCAGCATGAGAGAAATTTTATTTGTTATTTTTAGTATCTTTACGATTGCAGCTGCTAGTGGAGTGCTACTTTCAAAAAGTCCGGTGTATAGCGCCTTTAGTTTAATTCTTTCCTTTTTTGGGCTCGCGGGATTGTATTTGTTATGGGGCTCTACTTTTATGGCGATGATTCAAATTTTGATCTACACAGGCGCTATCGTCGTATTATTTGTTTTTGTGGTCATGTTATTAAATCTTGATACTGAAAAAGAAAATTCCCCTAACCTACTTTTCTGGGGAATATCTGCCGGTTCTGTATGGGTTTTATCCTTAATTCTATTGAGAGTGTTAACTCGTTCGATCCCAAGTCAATTGCCGGTGGTGCCTATTGATCAACTACGAACTATTTCTAAACTTTTATTCACGAGATATTTGTGGCCCTTTGAAGTGTTGTCTCTTTTTCTCCTGGTGATGATTGTGGCCATTTTTGCCATCACTCGCACAGGGGAGATTCCGGTCGGAGGAGAAAAATCGTGAATTTTTCCATTTCCATTACCTACTGGTCACATTTTGTGGTTATTTCTATGTTTGCTCTAGGGCTATTGGGATTTCTTTTACGAAAAAATGCCATTGTAGTTTTAATGTCGATTGAGTTGATGCTTAACGCCGTTAATTTACTTTTAATTGAAACCTCTATGCGAACTAATACCCCCGAGGGCATTATTCTCGTCGTATTTGTGATTACTGTGGCTGCGGCAGAGGTAGCCGTAGGGCTTGGTATTGTTTTGAATCTTTATCGTCTTAAGGGAACGGTCAAGCTGGACCATTTTAGGAATTTACAAGGGTAGCTATGTTCACAGCACCACACATTTTAGTTGCGATGATTTTATTGCCCCTGCTGGGGTGTATTTTAAATGGGCTTGTGATTAGACCTGTATTTACCAAGCGGGCTGGAGTCATTGCCACCTTTTTTTCTGGTGCCTCCTTTATCTGTGCCCTGCTTCTTTTTCTAAAGCTTCACCAAAATGGAACCCCTATTTCCTGGTCAATAGCTTGGTTTGATGTGGGGGATTTTCATCAGAGGTGGGCGGTAAAATTTGATGCTCTCACAGCGGTGATGGCCCTGATCGTTACAGGTATTGGCTCGTTGTTTCTTTTATATTCCATTGGGTTTATGGCAGAAGTGCGCGGTCCTAGTC